>CAYVOE010000009.1:23519-26663 GCA_964452795.1 uncultured Nitrospiraceae bacterium | reverse complement strand
TTCTCGGGCTCGTCCAGAAGCAGCAGGTCCGCCTCTTTGAGGAGCACCAGGGCCAGCATGAGCCGCGTGCGCTGGCCGCCGCTCAAGACCTTCACCGGCAAGTCGAACTCGTCGGCTCGGAAACCCAGCCCCGTGAGGACGGTCTTTGCGTTGGCGCGGAACTGATAGCCGCCCCGGACCATGAACTCGTCCTGCACCCGGCTGTACTCGTCCAACAGGGCTTCGTCGCCGTCGCCCAGCCGATGCTCCAGCTCCCGGAGCCGCTCTTCCATTTCGATAAGCTCGCGGAAGGAGTGGAGCACGACCTCCATGACCGTGTCGGAGGGCGTGAGGCGGGGCATCTGGGCCAAATGGGCCAGGCGCGCACGGCGCATGCGCTCGATCGTGCCCGTGTCCGGCGTGATCTCGCCGGTGATCAGGCGAAACACGGTGCTCTTCCCGGCGCCGTTCCGACCGATGAGGGCGATCTTCTCGCCCTCCTCGATCCGCAGGTCCACGTTCTCGAGCACGGGGTCCCCCGCAAAGGATTTTCCAACGCTATCGAAACGTACGAGGCTCATGACTCCCGATCAACTTTCCGCGCCCCTTTCCTATTCCGGCGCGAGCGCCCGATACTACCACGAGCGCCGCTCCGGGCGGAAACGTCCGGCGCGGCTACTCGACCACCGGGGAAGGCGTTCCCCATCGGCCGCCGAACACGAATTCCTTCAGGCCCTTGCGGGTACGAGGGTTTTGGTCGCGCGTTCGAAAGGGCTCCGGGGCCGTCCCGGAATCGTCGGCATACCCCACGGCCAGGCCGGTCAGGGGCTGGACCCCTTCCGGCACGTCGTACAGCGCCCGCACGGTTTCCGGAACGATCCCAATCATCTGGTGCACGTAGATGCCCCGGGAGGTGGCTTCCATCGTCAGGGTGGCGCTGGCGAGACCGAGATCGTGGAGGGCGGCGGCGTTGGGTTTTCCGTTGCGGGTAAAGAACAGGCTGGTGCAGCCGATGGCCAGCACCGGCACGTACTGCGCCCACGCCTGATTCCCTTCCACCAGGCAGGAAAGGAGCCGCTCGAACTCGGCGGCATCCGCCCGGGTCGCCACGATGTAGCTCCAGGGCTGTTCGTTATACGACGACGGCGCCCAGCGCGCCGCCTCGAAGAGCGAGCGGAGGTCTTCTCGTGAAACCTCGCGCTCGGAAAACGCATAGGGGCTCCATCGGCGGGCGACGAGATCGTGAATGGGATGATCGGCCGCGGCTTGCTTGTGGGCGTTCATACGGTACCTCTCGATGTGAATGTTGTGATTTCGGTACGGACCTGCGGAAGCGGGAAGGACCGCCTTTGAGGCGGTCGCGAGGAATGACGCCCCATCGTAGCACAGAAGCCTTCGGAGACCAACGAGTCCGCGGGTTCTATTTCGTCTCCGGCGCCCGTTCCTTTCCAATTCCGCTTGGAAACGGCGGCGGCGTTGGGGTATCCTGCTGCCTTTCTCTGCAATGCGGCGGGAAGTGTAAAAGGAATCTCTGCATGCCGGCGACCCAGGAAATCATCCTCTCCGGGATCCGTCCGACCGGACGGCTCCATTACGGCAACTATTTTGGCGCCATCAAGAGCTTTATCGAGCTTCAAGAGCAGGACAAGCGCTGCTACTACTTCATCGCGGACTACCACGCCCTCACCACGGTTACGGAGCGGCGCGACCTGTTCCGGGCCACCCTCGACATGCTGCGCACCTACGTGGCCTGCGGACTCGACCCGGTGAAGTCCGTCATCTATCGCCAGAGCGATCTGCCCGCGACGGCCGAGCTGGCCCTGCTCTTCGGCATGATCACCAACATCGGGTTCCTCGAGCGAGGCACCACGTACAAGGATAAGATCGGGAAGCTCTCCGAGGAGGGCCCGGTCGACGGCAACCCCCTGAGCTACGGACTGCTCGGATATCCCGTCCTCATGGCCGCCGACATCCTCATCGTGAAGGCCGACAAGGTGCCCGTGGGCGACGACCAGCGACAGCACGTCGAGATGGCCATCGATATCGCCCAGCGGTTCAACCATCGCTTCGGCGAGACCCTCAAGGTGCCGGCCTCGGTGCCGCGGAACGCCATCCGCCTGCCCGGCCTCGACGGGTCCGAGAAGATGGGCAAAAGCGAGGGCAACACCCTCGACCTCCTCGACGACCCCAAGACCGTGCTGGCCAAGATCAAGGGGGTCCAGACGACCACCGATCCCTTGCCGCTCGAGGGCGAAGGCCACGACCCCGACCTTGTCATCCCCCAGATGCCCCCGAGCGTGGGGGCGTTGTACCGCCTGCTCAACCTGCTCGCGCCGGAAGACGTGTACCGGGATTTCGTGGACAAATACCGCCGGGGCGAGAAGTTCTACGGCAAGCTCAAGCAGACCCTGGCCGAGTACGCGTCCCAGTTCAACGCGCCCATCATCGAGAAGTTCCACGCGCCGGACAACACGGACGAGTACGTCATGGACTTCCTGCGGCAGAACGCGGAGCGGGTCACGCCCGTGGCCCTCGACACCGTCGAGGCCTGCCGCGAAGCCATCGGCCTGGGCCGCAGCCTATTCCGCGGCTAACGGCGGCGCCGGGGCTTGTCGGCGCGGACGGCATGCGCCGGCAACCCCAAGACCGCCCGTGGCTTGACGCATCGGCCAGCCCTTCCGAACGCCACTCTGACCCAAAATGATCGACCCCCGAGGGCCATAAGCGGCTCCCCGGGGGTCGAAGTTTTTTCCGATATACCCGGCGAAGACGTTTCTACGTCTCGCGCTCCTCGCGCAGGCGCGCCAGGACGGTATAGTCTTCCAGGGTGGTGGTGTCGCCGACGGTGTCGCGCCCGGCGGCGATGTCGCGCAGCAGACGCCGCATGATCTTGCCCGAGCGGGTCTTGGGCAGGGCCTCCGTGAAGTGGATCTGGTCGGGCTTGGCGATGGCGCCGATGGCCTTGGCCACATGATCGCGCAGCTTCTCCTTGTCGGCCTCGTTGGGCACGGTGCCCACCGGAACGGACACGAAGGCGCAGATGCCCTGACCCTTGATCTCGTGGGGGAAGCCCACCACGGCCGCCTCGACCACCATCGGGTGCGACACCAGGGCCGACTCCAGCTCCATGGTGCCCAGGCGATGGCCCGACACGTTGATGACGTC
>CAYVOE010000009.1:0-23509 GCA_964452795.1 uncultured Nitrospiraceae bacterium | reverse complement strand
GTAGTAGCCGTCTTTGTCCTTGTGAGCGCCGTCGCCGGAGAAGTACCAGCCCTGCTTCTCGAACTTGGACCAGTAGACTTCCTTGTAGCGCTCGTCGTCGCCATACAAGGTGCGCGCCATGGCCGGCCAGGGTTTGGTCATGACGAGCAGGCCGCTTTCGTTGTCCCCTACCGCGTTGCCGTTCTCATCGACGATGCGCGGAGCGACGCCGAAGAAGGGCAGGCCGGCGCAACCCGGCTTGGCGGGCATGGCGCCCGGCAGGGTGGTGATCATGATGGCGCCGGTCTCGGTCTGCCACCACGTATCCACGATGGGGCACTGTTCGCGGCCGATGTTCTTGTGGTACCACATCCAGGCCTCGGGGTTGATGGGTTCGCCCACGGTACCCAGCAGGCGCAGGCTCGACAGGTCGTTCCGGGCGGGCCATCCATCCCCCCACTTCGCAAAGGCGCGGATGGCGGTGGGGGCGGTGTAAAACACCGACACGCGGTACCGCTCGATGATCTGCCAGAAGCGGTCCGGCGTGGGGAAGTTCGGCGCCCCTTCGTACATCACCGTGGTGGTGCCTTCCGCAAGGATGCCGTAGAGCACGTAGCTGTGGCCGGTGACCCAGCCGATGTCGGCCGTGCACCAGTAGGTATCTTCCTCTTTGAGGTCAAAGACGTGCCGTGCCGTAAGGCTGCACATGAGCAGGTAGCCGGCGGTGGTGTGGATGATGCCCTTGGGTTTCCCCGTGGACCCGGACGTGTACAGCAGGTACAGCGGGTGCTCGGCGTCGACGGGTTCGGCCTCGCACTTGTCGTGGGCGTGCTCCATGGCCTCGTGCCACCAGACGTCGCGGCCGTGGACCATCTGGACCGGCGTATGGGTCCGCTGGACCGTCACCACGGTCTGGACCGACGGGCACTTGAGCAGGGCCTCGTCGACGGCCGCCTTGAGCTCCACCACGTGGCCCCGCCGGTAGCCGCCGTCGGCGGTGATCACCATCTTGGCCTGGGCGTCGTTGACGCGGTCGATGATGGCGCTCGACGAGAAGCCGCCGAAGATCACGCTGTGGGTGGCGCCGAGCCGCGCACAGGCCAGCATGGCAATCGCCAGTTCCGGGATCATGGGCAGGTAGATGGCCACGCGATCACCGGTGCGGATGCCGAGGTTGCGGAGCACGTTCGCGAACTTGCACACCTGGCGATGGAGCTCGCGATAGGTCAGCATGCGCCGCTCGCCGTAGGGCTCGCCTTCCCAGATGATGGCCGCCTTGTTCTTGCGCCAGGTGTCCAGATGCCGGTCCAGGCAGTTGTAGGAGGCGTTCAATTTCCCGCCTTCGAACCACTTGTAGAAGGGCGGGTTATCGTCGTTCAGCACCCGTTTCCACTTCTTGAACCAGTGCAGCTCTTTCGCCGCGTTGGCCCAGAACGTCTCGGGATCGTTGATGCTTTGGTCGTAGAGCCGCTGATACTCCTCCAGCGACTTGACGTGAGCATGCTTGGAAAAGGACTTGCTCGGTTCGAAGAGCCGATGCTCCTCGAGGACGTGATCGATGGTTACGTTGCTCACCACAGCGCTCATAAAAAGACCTCCCGTGCCTGGCGGCGCGGCTCTCCAGAACAGTTTCTCCCGAACAAAGTGCATGCCATTCTGGACATATCGGCGCCGTCGAGTCAAGAAGGGGCCCGAAATCACCTGGCGGGGCCGGTATCGCGGAGGCCCGAGCACGGCCTCTCCCCCGCCGTCCCTACACGCCGGCGGCGCGGGCGGCGGTGAACTCGCGATGTCGAACAATAACGGCGGTCAGGGCCGTAAACACGGCGGTCACGATGGCCAGCACCACGGCGGCGCGCACCGCGCCCACAAGGAAGGCCTCCCGTTGAAATTCCACAAGGGCGCTGCGCACCACGGGGTTGTCGCGCTGGACCGCCAGGGGCGGCAAGAGTTCCGTGAGGTACTTCTCGAGGGTGAGAAAATCGAGGACGCCGGGCACCGACACGGCCACGCGCTGCCAGCCGAACAACAGCACGACGGCGTACACCACCGGACGTTTGGTGAGTGCCCCCAACAGCATGCTCAGCGATCCGTAGACCAGGAGCGCCGCCACCAGGACCACGGCGTAATGCGTTGTGAGCCCGAGGCTTTCGCCCGAGAAGGGAAACCGGGACAGGGCCGTGCACGCGCCGAACAGAAGGAACAGGGCCGGCACCAATATGAGCGCCGTGACCGAGGCGTAGGCCGCCAGCTTACCCAGGACCCACGCCGATCGCGGCACGGGCCGGGTCAGGATGTAAGGAATGGTGTTCGACTCGGCCTCCTCGCCCACGAGCATGCACGCGAAAAACAGCGCCAGCAGGGGCGCCGTGGCCCGCAGGTGGAGTTTTTCCACGAACTGGACGAACATCGATTCACCGCTGGGCGCGGTGGGGGCCTGCGAGAACAGGACCACCACGACAGGCACCAGCACGGGCAGGTAGGCCACCAGGATCGCCGGGATCGCCCGCTTTCGGCGCAGCATCTGCGAAAAAGTCTCCTGGTACGCCGAAATCAGGTAGTGCCCGTACCCTGCCCGGGGCGCGGCCCTTCCCGTATCGGCCTCGGCGCCGGCTTCCCGCGTGGCCACAGTCGACATGCGCTCCATTCTCCTTATTTCTCGAGCAAGTACCGAAACACGGCCTGAAGGTTGTCGTCGGGACAGTGGAAGCTCGACACCTCGATTCGCCGCTCGAGGACGATGTCGTTGAGCTTCCGGTAGAACCCGTTCGGGTCGCGGGTCTGCACCGTAACGGCACCGTCGTCGAAGGTCACGCTAAGCGTCTCGGGGTCGGCGAGATACCGCTCCGCCAGTCCCCGCGGGTCGGAACATCGGACCGTGACGGCGTGGGGGTGTTCGTCGATGAGTTCCCGGATGTCGCGCACCTGGCCGTCGGCGAGGATGGTTCCGTTGTGGAGCAGGACTACCTTACGGGTGACCCGCTCGATCTCGTACAGGATGTGGCTCGACATGATGACGGTCTTGCCGGCGTCCCCGAGCCGCCGGATGAGGTCGTACATGTGTTCCCGACCCTGGGGGTCGAGGCCGGCCAGGGGCTCGTCGAGGAAGAGCAGGTCGGGGTCCCCCAGCAGGGCCTGGGCAATCTTGACCCGCTGTCGCATGCCCCGGCTATACGCCGCCACGGGATCGTGCATCCGGTCGGCCAGCCCCACCCGTTCGAGGGCGTCAATCGCCGCGGCCCGGGCCCCTCGCCCGGCAAACCCCGAATACCGCGCCAATCCGTAAACGAATCGGTAGCCCGAAAGGCCCTCCGGAAAGGTGTCGCTTTCCGGGCAGTAGCCGATCCGACCGAAGAGCCGGAGGTTGTTGCGCGGAGCCTCGCCGAAGACGGCGATCCGCCCCCGGCTGGGACTGTACAGCCCCAGCGCCAGCTTGATGAACGTGGACTTGCCGGCGCCGTTGGGCCCCAGCAGCCCCGTCACCCCCGGACCGATGTTGACCTTGAGGTTGTTCACCGCGACGACCTCGCCGAACCATTTCGACAGCTCGTTCGCTTCGATGACGGCGCTCATGTCCCCCCCTCCGCCTTCCGCGCCTTCCCCACCACGACCCAGAGCGCCACGAGGCACGTCGCGACCACCATCACGACGGCGGGCGTCAGAGGCAGGTCGATGGCGGGCCGGCGCTGCAGCATGAGGGCCTCCCCCACCCGGTTGATGGCCGTCGGCAGCGAGAGCAGGAGGTACGTGCGGTTCACCAGGATTTGCGCCATCACCGTGGCCATGATCCAGTCCCAGATCAGCACCAGCACCAGGGCGAGCGCCGCGTAGCGCTCGCTGCGGAAGAGGGCCGAAAAGGCCAGCGTGCCCAGGGCCGCCGGCGTCACCACGGCCAGGGAGAAGGCGGTGATGCCCAGGGGCCACCACCAGGTGTCGCGCACCGTATCCCAGCCGGGCTTGAGCAGGTTGTGCAGGAGCACCAGGATCGTCCCCGGCACGGCGGTGAGCAGCAGACCCAGGCCCATCAACGTGACGATCTTGCCGAGGACGTAGTCGCGCCAGGTCAGAGGCTTCGAGAAATAGACCTCGAGCAGGTTGTGGCGGAGATCGTTGCACAGCATGCCCGACCCGGCCAGCAGGAAGAGCACGAAGACGAAAATTCCCTGGACCCGGACGAAGTCGAATCCGGTGCGCTCGTTGACGGCAAAGACCGTCGCCTGCCGCAGGACCACGGCCACGTAGCTGTTGGGCGTGGCGGTCAGGGTGTCGTAGGCCGCCACCTGCAACACGCGCAGCACGAAGTGGAACAAGGGAAACATAAGCAGGATCAGGAAGGGCCGCACCTTGCCCAGGATGCGCAGCTCCTGCGCCACGATCACGCTCCAGCGAAACCGGCGCCGGGCCTCCCCGTCGAAGGCGCGGTAGGTCAGATCATACACCGGCATGGTCACGCTCCGGCTCAGGCGCCTGCATCATGAAAATCTCCTCGAGGCGATGACGCACCGGCTCGAAATGGCGTATGTGGGTGCCCGCCTCCCGGGCGGCGGCGAAGAATTCCACGGGATCGAAATTCGGCGGATGGGCCACCCGAAGATTGCCGTCGTGGTGCTCTTCCCAGGTGCAGCCCATCCGTTCCAGCGCCGCCGTGAATGCGCCCGCATTCTCTCGAACCCGCACGGCGTATTGATTCTCCGGGGCGCGGTGAGGTCCTTGATGTAGCCGTCCTTCAAGACCCGGCCCCGGTCGATCACCACCACCCGGTCGCACACGTGTTCGATGTCGGGCAGCAGGTGGGACGACAGAAGCACCGTGACCTTGCGCTTGCGGGTCAGCTCGCGGATCAACTCGAGCATCTCGAGGCGACCCTCCGGATCGAGGCCGTTGGTGGGTTCGTCAAGGAGCAGCAGGCGCGGGTCATGCACCAGGGCCTGACCGAATTTGACCCGCTGCAGCATGCCGGTCGAATAGGTTTCCATGGGACGGTACCGGCTGTCGGCCAGGCCGACGTAGTTGAGCACCTCGTGGGCCCGCTCCATGGCGTCCACCCGGGTCATGCCGAAGATCTGCCCGCAGTAGGTGAGGAACGAGACCGCGCTGGCCTTGGGGCTCACCACCTCGCGCTCCGGCATGTAGCCCAGCCGCTGCCGTACCGTGAGGGCCTCCCCGGGTAGGACGCGGTCGAAGACGCGCACCTCTCCGGAAGCCGCCCGCTTGAATCCCAGCAGCGTCTTCAACAGCGTGCTCTTGCCCGCGCCGTTGGGACCCAGCAGGCCCACGGCCCCCCCGTCCAGGGTAAAGGATACGCCGTCGAGCGCACGGCGGGCCCCATAGGTCACCACGACGTCTTTCAGTTCAATCACCGGCATCGGATTCGTCCGTTTTCCCCATTCCGCTTCAAAAATCTCACGGTATCTGGATATCCAGTTGGACCGGCTGGTCGTCGACGATGGAGACGGGCGCGCTGAAGGCCTGCCGGCCGCCGCGCGACATGAACATCCCGAGGTCGACGTACATCACGTCGAGCACATACTCGCCCGGGGGAGCATTGTCGATGCGGAAGTAGCCGTCGCGGTCGACCGAAGCGAATCCGACGATGTAGGCCGCGGCGGACTCGATGTCGCCCGAGGCGAACCAGCTCAGCATGTCGCGCAGGTCCAGTTGCGCCACGTCGGGGCCCATCCCGGCCACGCGCAACACCGCGAAAGCCAGCTTGCCCGAGGGCGGCGGCGGTTGGCAGAACCCTTCCACGGTGGCTCCGCCCTGCTGGCCGAAGTTGTAGACCGTGGTCTGGCCCTCGCGGATCTCGACTTGCCCGTGCGAGGGCGCGAAGTTGCCGCTTGCCAGGGCGTCGGGCGCCATGGCCGACGCCAGGTACACCCCCTCGGGCAGGTTTTCCAGCACGTATTGGCCGTTGTGATCGGCGGTGGCCACGCGGGAGATGCCGTTCCCCACCACGGTGACCACGGCCCCCGGAGCGACCTCTCCGGCGATGGTGACCGTGCCGCGCAGCACGCCGCCGGAACCCAGCGTCAGCTCGACGCCGGACACCACCTTGCCCTCTTCCACCTCGATGGGTCCGGCGAGGGCCTGGGCGTAGCCGGTAAGTTGCGCCGAAAGGACGTAGGCGCCGGCGGCGAGAGGCGCGAACTCGAACCGTCCGTCTTCGCCGACCGTCTGGGGTCGAATTTCGTTTTGCTCGATGAGGGGTTCGAGACCCGCGAAGGATGCGCCCTTCGACCCGATCTGGACGGTGGCGCCGGCCGGACTCTTGCCGTCCCGCGTCACCACGCGCCCCCGAATGGCCGCTCCCCGCTCGCTCAGGTAGATGACCACGTCCCGCGTGATCTCTCCCGCCTCCACCTCGACCGCCGTTTTCCCCGGCACCAGCCCGGGCGCGGAGGCCACCAGCGTGTAGGTCCCGGCAGGCAAAGGCAGGTTGAAGGATCCCGAGCTCTCCGTGTTGGTGGAGCCTCCGAATCCTTCCGGCAGGCCCGCGTCGAAGACCAGGGCGGGGATGGCGCGTACCGTGCACGGTTGCGGCGGCCGGCCCGACTCGCGCACCACCACTTTGCCGCGGACCCCGCCTTGCGACTCGAGCACCACGTTGGTCGGTCCGTCGAGGCGCACGTCGGTCACGTTCTCCGGCGCATAACCCTCGGCCTCGACGCGGAGCATCCGCAGGGCCTCGTCCACACCGGTGAAGGCGAAGTACCCCGACTCGTCCGTCTGGGTCTCTCGTTGGCCCGACATCTCGTCGAAGGCCATGACGGCCAGCGAGACGCGGGCGCCCGCGACGGGGCGGTTCGAGCCGTCCGTTACCGTGCCGTAGACGCTGTGCTCGCCGCTGTCCACGGGCGTCAGCCAGATGTCCGCCGCCAGGTCGTTGTGGCCGTCGGAAAAGATGGGCTCGCCCGTCAGCGAGAATTTGAAGCCCTCCTTCGTGGCAAAGAGCCGGTGCTGTCCCGGCGGCAGGTGAGGCAGCGTAAAGCTCCCGTCCTCTTTGCTCTGGGTCTCCCGGATTCCCGCGGGAGCGTCGAAAGGCGTGGTAAGCTTGGCGATGCCGGGCAGGCACACGATATCCGCTCCGGGGATAACCGCCCGGTCCGCGGTGCTCAGCACCCGCCCGTAAACGGTGGTGCCGGCGTCCAGGAAAACGTCCACACGGGCCTCGCGACGCGTCTCCGTCAGAATGAACGGCTCGCTCAACTGCGGCGCCAGCGTTCCCGGAAAGGCATACACGCGGCACTCCCGGTTCAGCGGCACGCCCGCCATCCGGTAGAAGCCTTCCTGGTCCGTTGTGGCGCCCAGCGGCGGACGCATCTGCATGGCGGCCTCCACCACCTGCGAAACCACGCTGTCGGAATTGCACTGGATTACGTGGATGCCGCGCGCCGGATTCCCCTCGGGATCGGTTACATACCCCCACACCACCCCCGCGGCGTCCAGGACAAAATCGACGTCGCGGACGGCGTGGTTCACATGCTCGATCCTCACCGTGCGCACCGGTGGCAGGCCCGCGAACCGGTAGGGCCGGTTCAGGAGCTCGAGCTGCACGTCAAACGCGCCCGGCGGCAGCCCGAAGAGGGCGTAGCGCCCGTCGGCGCCGCTGCGGGTCTGCGCATATGCGTCCTGTACGAACGCTTCCGTGACGTTGCTCCCGCTGGCCACGATCAGGATCCCGGCCGCCGGTCGCCCGGTCCCGCGTTCGGTGATGCGCCCCGAGATCGACGCCCCTCGGTCCAGTTGGAAGTCGATCCGGACCTTCGCGACCCCTTCGGAGACGGTCTTGGTCACGTTCACCGCGTCGAGGTAGCGCTCGTGCTGGACCGAGAAGAGGAATTCCCCCGGCATGGACGCCGTAAATCGATACCGCCCCTGTTCGTCGGTCTGCGCCGCTCGCTTCGAGTCCAGCCGCTGTTCCAGCGTCGGCGCGTCGGGATCCGCCGAATCTTCGAGTTCGGCGACGAAGGCGGGGTCGTGCCACCGAGCGATCTCTTCCTCCGACCATCGGCGCGTGCAGGACACCGTCGCGAAACGCACGGGCTTGCCCGTATCCTTTTCGGTCACCGTGCCGTAGACCTCGATGCGGTCCCCGACCTGGCCGCCCTGTTCGCGCCAGTGTTCCTCCATACGCTCCAGGAGCTCTTCGTCCTGCGGCATCCAGGAGGGCAACTCGGGGTCGACGTCGGCGAAGGTTTCGGGCGGCTCAATCCGCGACTCTTCCACGGGCGGATAGGCCACCCGCGACGGCGGCGGGGCCGGCGGCTTGCGCGGAGCCAGGGCCACCACGCCGATCACCACCAGCGCCAGCACCGCCCCCACGGCCAGCAGCGCATGCAGCGCCGTGAACTCGCGGGGACCACGGAATCGGGAACTCACTGTACCCAATGCCTTCCTCAAACCGGCTCGCCAAGCCGTTCAATGCACCCGTCTTACGATCCAGCAGCGGCGGAACCGCCCTTCGGCACGACGAAGGTCATTTCGAGTATACAACCGCGCCGACTCGGATCCCACGCCGCGAACCCGCCGTGCGCCGATACAGGAGCATTCGCCATGCCAAGAGCACGATCTTGCCGCAAGAGTGCACGATTCAAGGGTTTGAGAAGCCCCTCCCAACGGGAACGGCATCGCAAGCTGGTCACCGTCGCCAAAAGGCGGCAACTTCCGCCAGTTCCGGAGAAGGAGGCGCCCCGTCCCGCTCCGTCTGCGGCGCTAACCGATGGCCCGCTTGATGCGGTCGATCTGTGCCCGGTGGGTCAGGTCGTGTCCCGCCAGGATGTAGAGGAGCATGCGGGCGTTCAGCGGCCCCGCCTCGTTGTGGATGCCGACGCGTTCGAAGGCCTCGTCGTCCAGCGCCCGGAAGATGCGCAGGTTGGCGGCGCGCAGGGCCTGCAACTGGTCCAGGGCGTCGTTGAGGGTCCCGTCGTTGTAGCGGAGCCGTTGAGCCCAAAGGTCCTGGTCAAAGCCCTGTAGTTCCGGCAGGTCGTGAGAAAGAACCATGCGCAGCCGCCACCCGTAGGCGAGTTCGGTGTCGGCCAGGTGCTGCACCACCTCGAGGACGGACCATTTCCCCGGGGCCTCGCGCTTGCGCAGATCGTCGTCGGACAAGGTGGCGGTTACGGCGCGGAGCGCGGGCAGTTGTTCTTCCATGATGTCGAAGGGGTCGCGGCCCGCCAGCTTGCGGGTCAGGTTCTCGACGGCTTCTGCGGAAACGGTGGGTCGATTCGCTTGAGTCATGACTAAATCTCCGGAAACATGGGCTGATGGTCTACGACTATAGCGTTTGACGCGAGCGATTCGCCAGCGGTCCAGCCGCTCGGAGCACATTCCTGGACACTTGATTCAACCGCATGCACCCGATACCATCGGCCTCGAAGTCGAAGGGGGCCCTGCAACCGCCATGAGCACCGAAATCAGCCTTGCCTTAGCGCGCGCGCTTTTGCCCGAACGCCCGGAAGACGCCCACAAGGGAACCTTCGGCCATGTGTTCGTCGTTGGAGGCGCGCGGGGCCTCACCGGTGCCGTCAAGCTGGCCGGTCTGGCCGCGGCACGGTCCGGTTCGGGCCTCGTCACGGTGGGCGTTCCGCGACCGCTGGGCGATGCCTTCGCGGTTTCCCTCGTGGAGGTCATGAGCTACATGCTGAAGTCGACCGAGAGCGAGACCCTTTCGGCGGATGCCGTGGACGACGCCCTGGTCTTCGCCGAGTCGAAAGACGCCGTCGTCCTGGGTCCGGGCTTGTCCCGCCATCCCGAGGCCTTGGCCTTCGTGCAGGAATTCGTCCCCCGCTGCCCCGCGCCCCTGGTCATCGACGCCGACGGACTCAACGCCCTGTGCGGGCGGCTCGACGTGCTCGAGCGGGCGCAGGCCCCCGTCGTGCTGACGCCCCACCCCGGCGAAATGGCGCGCCTGGTGGATTCGACCGTCGCCGCGGTGCAGAAGGACCGCGAAACGGTGGCGGCGGAATTCGCCCAGCGCCACGGCTGCGTGGTGGTACTCAAGGGAAAGGGCACGGTGGTGACGGAAGGGCCGGACCAGGTCTACATCAACACCACGGGAAACTCGGGCATGGCCACGGGCGGAACCGGCGACGTGCTCTCGGGGATCGTCGGCAGCCTGCTGGGCCAGGGGTTGTCGGCCCGGGAAGCGGCGATGCTGGGGGTGTACACCCACGGCCTGGCGGGCGACCTGGCCGCCGAGCGACACACGGCCCGGGCCATGCTCGCGGGGGACGTCATCGACGCCCTGCCGACGGCATGGCGCGCGCTCCAGCCGGGACTCTAGCCCATGAATCGCGTCGGCGACCTGGGAGAGTTCAACCTCATCGGCCGCATCGCGCGTCTGTTGCCTACAGCGCCGTCCGTGGTCGAGGGCATCGGTGACGACTGCGCGGTGGCCCGGATCGGCGACCGTTTCATCCTCCTCACGGCGGACCTTTCCATCGAGGAGATCCACTTCAGCCGCCGGTACTCGTCGCCCGAAAATATCGGATGGAAAGCGGCCACCGCCAGCCTCAGCGACATCGCGTCCATGGGTGGCACGCCCCTCTTCGGGGTCACCGCGCTGGCCTGCCCGCCCGACACCGACGTGGCCTTCGTCGAGCAGCTCTACCAGGGGATGGCCAACGCCATGTCGCGGTTCGGCGCCACCATCGTCGGCGGCGACACCACCCGCAGCGTCGAGGGTGTCATCGTCGACGTCATGGTGGTGGGCGAAGTCCGGGGCCCCCGCTTCCTGCGGCGCAAAGGGGCCCAGATCGGCGATTTGCTGGCCGTCACCGGACACCTGGGTCTGTCCGCGGCGGGACTCCACGCGCTGCAACACGGGCTGACGGCGCCCACGCTGGTCCACAACCACCGCCAGCCGTCGTCGCGCGTTCGGGAAGGCCAGTGGCTCGCCGGGACGCCCTCGGTCCACGCCATGATCGACATCAGCGACGGGCTGGTGCAGGACGCCGGCCACCTCGCCGATGCCAGCCAGCTCGGCATCAACATCTTCCCCGAACGGCTCCCCGTCTATCCGCCTCTGACCCGATTCGGCGAAGAGAACGCCCTCGACACCACCCGGCTCATGCTCACGGGCGGCGAGGACTACGAGCTCCTCTTCGCCCTCAGCGCCGAGGGCGCCGAAAAGACCCTCGAAGAGTTTCACCGCGAGTTCCGCACCGCCGTGACCGTTATCGGCGAGTTCACCGACGCCTGGACGGGCGTGCGGCTCCACGCCGAACCCACCGATCTCGTCGGTTACGACCACTTCCGAAAGACCGACGACGCGCCCTGACCGATCCGGGTTGCGTTTCCAATCCACCCGATCTAGGATCCAGTCCACCTGTCGGGAGGTCCCGGATGATGCTGCATACCCTTGCTCTGTTCCTGTCCGCCGCGGGGGCGTCTTTGCCCGTCGACGCCGATGCCCCCGTTCCGGAACCCCTGCGCGTGCCCTCCGTGTCCGGCGCCTACGGTTCCATACCCCAACGGCTGATCGACTCCTCGACCGTCATCCTCAGGCCCGATAAGGACGAGCCGGAATGGTGGGCGGGCGCGCCGTCCGTCCTTCGCGATCCCGACGGCACATTCTGGATGGCCTGCCGCATGCGCACCGCCGACGCCCCCCGCGGACGTCGGGGCTACGAAATCCGCATCCTGCGCAGCTCCGACGGGGTTCACTTTGAAGTTGTGCACAGCATCGGCCGCGAGGAAGTCCCCATCCCCGGCTTCGAAAGACCGGCCCTGCTCCGCGACCCCGCCTCGCGTCGGTATAAGCTCTACGCCTGCGGCCCCTGGCAGGAAGGGCCCTGGTGCATCATCAAGTTCGACGACGCCGACAGCCCCACCGGATTCATCCCGTCCACGGCCGGGCCCGTCATCGCGCCGCGATCGAAGTCTCACGAGCGAGACGTGCCGCCCGTCGAATACAAGGACCCGGTAGTCGTCTTCGCCGAGGGCGCCTACCATGCCTACGTCATCGGCTACGTGCGCGGCAACGAGCGCATCTTCCACTTCACCAGCCCCGACGGGGAGGCCTGGTCGCCCGTCGGCAACCCCTACGAGCCCGTCATGCCCCTGGCCGGCTGGCACGACTTCTTCGTGCGCCCGGCGAGCGTCGTCCCCCTCGGCGTGGGCTACCTTTTCGTGTATGAAGGCTCCGCGACCTCCTGGTACGACCCCGTATACAACGTCGCCACGGGACTGGGGTTCACCTTCGACCTTCACAACATCGTCGACCTCACCCCCGATTCGCCCCTGGCGGTCAGTCCCACGCCGAGCCCTCGCTTTGCCACGTTCCGCTATTCTCACTGGATGTTCGTGGAAGACGAACTCTGGGTATACGCCGAGGTGGCCTGTCCGAATGAAACCAATGAAATCCGATTGTTCCGCCTGGCCCGGTAGATTTTCGATGTTCAACCGCATGCGTCTTCACATGCTCACGATTCTCCTCGCGCCCCTCTGGCTCGCCGCGGGCCTCCCTTCGGCCTACGACAACCCCGACCCGGAAGGGCGAGACCGGCTGGTGGCCGCCTATCCCGGCGTCCTGGAGCCGTCGACGAACGCCAACAGCGTCCGCTGGACCGACGGCACGGAGATGGTCTACGACGACGGCGTGCGGGAATCGAGCTACGAAGAATTGCTGGACAAGGCGAGCCTCGCCGACCAGATGGCCCTCCCCTACCCCGCGGGCTGGCCTTTCTCCGTTCCCGAAGCCGATCACGACCCGGGACGGGTCCGCCACGAACCCTTCTTCCGCAAACTCTACGGGTCCACGCCCGAGGAAGTGGAATCCCGCCTGGTGTCCGTGCCCTGGCCCGCCGCGGGGCCGGGCGCCTCGGTGCGGTTCAACGAACGGGCCGGGGCCGCGGAAGCCCTCGGGCGGGTCGCGGCCGAAATCGAAGGATTGTCTGCGGAAGCGCGGGCCTACGTGACCAAACCCAACGGCACCTACGTCTGGCGCCCCATCGCCGGCACCGGCCGCCTCAGCATGCACAGCTTCGGCATAGCCATCGATTTCCAGTTGCCCTCCAACCACACGCGCTACTGGCTCTGGGACGAAAAAGCCGGCCGCAGGACCTTTCCCGAGGCCTTGCTGGCCGACGAAGCCCTGGGCCAAATCGTGCGCGCCTTCGAAAAGCACGGCTTCATCTGGGGCGGCAAGTGGGACCACTACGACACCATGCACTTCGAGTACCGCCCGGAGCTCCTCCCCCCTCCCTGAAGCGCGGTGCGACCCGCGGCGCGTTTGGTTTACCGCCGGCGAATATGCTAGGCTTCGGAACTTTTTCTGACCGCCGGTTTGACGGGGGCATTGGCTATCCCCTCCCGCGCGGGACTCGCCCTCATCGAGCCCGCAGATCGCCGATAGCGCGGCAAAGGCTCGCGTGACGCGAAGCCGGGGGAGCGATGACGGCTTGGAGGGTTCGGGACTGTGAAGATTTCGCGCATCGTCGGCACCGGGCAACACCTGCCCGAGAAAGTACTTACCAACTTCGATCTCGAGAAGCTGATGGACACCAGCGACGAATGGATCCGCCAGCGAACGGGCATCGGACAACGCTACATCGCCGAAAAAGGCACGGCCAGCTCCGATCTCGGCGCGCCGGCCTGTCAGAAGGCCCTGGAATCGGCCGGGATCGCGCCCGAAGAGGTGGACCTCATCGTCTGCTGCACCTGCACCCCGGACCACATCTTCCCGTCGACGGCCTGCCGCATCCAGGCCAAGATCGGCGCCACCCGGGCGGCCTCCATCGACGTCAACGCCGCGTGCACGGGTTTCGTATACGGCCTGGCCATGGCGGACGCCATGCTCAAGACCGGCCCCTACACCACCGCCCTGGTGGTGGGCACCGAGGTCCTGTCGAACCACCTCAACTGGAAGAAGCGCGACACGTCGGTCCTCTTCGGCGACGGCGCGGGCGCCGTGGTGCTTCGGGCCGAGGAACGCGACGACGACCGAGGCATCCTCTCGTGCGAGCTGTTCTCCGACGGCAACCTCGGCGATCTGCTCTACATGGAGGCGGGCGGCTCGAAACAGCACATCACCGCCGAGAACGTAAACAGCCCCGACCGCGACATCACCATGAACGGGCGAGAACTGTTCAAGAAGGCCGTGGTCCTCTTCGGCGAAGCGGCTCAGCGCGCCCTGGCCCGGGCCGGCAACCATACGGTGGACGACCTCGACCTGTTCGTTCCGCACCAGGCCAACACGCGCATCATCTACAGCGCCACGGAACGGGTGGGCATCCCCGCCGACAAGGTCTACGTCAACATCGATCGGGTGGCCAACACCGTGGCGGCGTCCATTCCCATCGCCCTCGACGACGCCGCCCGAGAGGGCCGGATCAAGGAAGGCGACCTGGTGATGCTGGCGGCTTTCGGCGCCGGGCTCACCTGGGGCGCGTCCCTCGTGCGCTGGTAAGAGTCTCGTAGCCGGCGGACGGCGGTTTTTTTGCCCCCGTCGCGCCGGTTTCGCTATACTTTATTCCCGTCTGTGGGGCCTTCGGGCGCTATTTCAGGAGATCCGCATCACATGGCGCGCAGCATGACCGGCTTCGGCAAGGCCGTCCGGGAATTCAAAGGATCGGTGGTCACCGCCGAGATGACCTCGGTAAACCACCGGTTCGTCGATATCAGCCTCCGGATCCCGAGCGCCTGGAGCTCCCTCGAAGGCGAGGTGAAGCAGCTCATCCGCAAGCACATCGATCGGGGCAAGATCACCGGGGGAATCCTGCGCAAGCGGGAGGCCTCGTCGGGCCAGACGGTGATGCTGGACCGCGACGTGGCGCGCATGTACCTGGACGCGGCGCGGGAACTCGCCCACATGCTGGGCACGCCCGAAACCTTGTCGCTCAACACCCTGGCCCAGCTCGAGGGCGTGTTCACCTACGAAGACTCGGAAGAAGACCTCGAAGAGGTCCGGCCCATGCTCGAGTCCCTCATGAACGAAGCCCTGGACAACCTCAACGCCATGCGGGCGGCCGAGGGACGGGCGCTGATGGAAGACCTGCACAGCCGGGTGGCCCTGATGCGGGAGGCCCTCGCCAACGTCGAGGTGCGGCTCCCGGAGCTGGATCGCCTCTACGAGGAACGGCTCCGGACACGGATCAACGATCTGAAGACCGACGTGACCATCACGGAGGAGCGCGTCGCCCTCGAGGTGGCCCTCCTGGCCGAGAAGGCCGACGTCACGGAGGAAGTGGTCCGCCTCAAGACGCACCTGGACCACATGGTGGAGTTGCTGGGGGTCAGTGAACCGGTGGGCCGTCGGCTGGACTTTCTGTCCCAGGAAATCGGCCGGGAAATCAACACGCTGGGCGTGAAAACGCGCGACAGCGACGTGACCAAAGAGGTGATCCGGCTCAAGAGCGAGCTCGAGAAGATTCGCGAGCAGATCCAGAACATCGAATAGAGGGGGCCGTGGCGCAGGGGAACGTTTTTGTGGTGTCCGCCCCGTCGGGGGCCGGGAAGCGGACCGTGCTGGAGCGGGTATTGGCCCGGGACCCCCGACTCGAGTACTCGGTGTCCGCCACCTCGCGGCGGCCGCGTCCGGGGGAGGTGGACGGCCGGGACTACTACTTTCTGACGCCCGAGGAGTTCCGTCGCCGGCGCGATGCGGGCGCTTTCGTCGAGTGGGCGGAGGTCCACGGCAACCTGTACGGCACGCTTCGTGAGGAAATCGAGCGGAAACGGGCCTCCGGCCGCGACCTCATCCTCGAGGTGGACGTCCAGGGCATGCGTCAGTTGCGCGATTCGGGATTGGACGTGACGACGATCTTCATCGTGCCGCCGTCTCTGGAGGTGCTCGAAGAACGTTTGCGCGGGCGCGGAACCGAGGCGCCCGAGGAACTGGCCCTGCGGCTGCGCAACGCACGGGAAGAAATGGCGGCGCGACACTCGTTTGACTACATTGTGATCAATGACAGCCTGGATCAGGCGGTGGCCGACTTCGAAGCCATCGTGCGGGCCTCCCGCCTGCGGGCCGATCGACAACCCAGGGAGTTATAAAGGAATGGAGCGTTTCTCGATTGAAGATTTCAACCAACGGATCGACAGCCTCTACCGACTGGTGATCGTGGCGGCGCGCCGGGCCGGCCAGCTCAGCAAGCCCGACACCCGAGCCTTGGTGCCGGTACGATCCAAGAAACCGACCGTGACGGCCCTCGAGGAGATCCTCGAAGGAAAGGTCGGATACCGCACCGGCGAGGAGACCGAGGAGGAATATGCGGAATAAGGAAGTGGTGCTCGGGGTAACCGGGTCTATCGCGGCATACAAGGCCTGCGAGATCGCATCGCGCCTCGTCGAGCGGGGCGCCCGGATAACCCCTGTGCTCACTCATTCCGCTCTCGAGCTGGTCGGGGCGGCCAGCTTCGAGGCCATCACGGGCCGGCGGGCCATTACCCACATGTTCGAGCCCATGCAGAACCCCGACGTCGAGCACATCGCCGTCGCCACCCGGGCCGACCTTTTCCTGATCGCGCCAGCCACGGCCAACATCCTCGCCAAGGCCGCCTGCGGCCTCGCGGACGACTGGCTGAGCACCACCCTCCTGGCGACGCGGGCTCCCATTCTGTTCGCGCCGGCCATGAACACAAACATGTACGACCACCCCGCCACCCGGGCCAACATCGCGACCCTGTGCGCCCGGGGCTGCCATTTCGTGGGCCCCGCTTCCGGGCGCCTGGCCTGCGGCACGGTGGGTGCGGGCCGCATGATGGAACCGGCCGCCGTCGTCGAGGCCGCGGACCGGATCCTGCGCCGCAGCACCGATCTCGAAGGCAAGCGGGTGCTTATCACCAGCGGCGGCACCCGCGAACCCGTCGATCCGGTCCGGTTTCTGGGGAATCGGTCGTCCGGCAAGATGGGCTCGGCCCTGGCCTTCGAGGCCCTGCGCCGCGGCGCCGCCGTGACGGTCGTCACCGGCCCGAGCGAAGTCCCCCTGCCCCACGGCATCGAGGCGGTGCCCGTCGAGACGGCCCGGGAAATGGCCGATGCCGTTCGCACGCGCGCGCCCGAGGCGGACATCTTCATCGGCGCCGCGGCGGTGGCCGACTACCGCGTGGCCAATCCGGAACTGCACAAGCACAAGCGCGACGGCAGCCGCCTGACCCTCGACCTCGTCGAGAATCCCGACATCATCGCCGAGGTGAGCGCCGCCAAGAAAGAAGGGCAAATCGTCGTCGGGTTCGCCGCCGAGACGCGCGACCTCCTCGAGAACGCCCGGGCCAAGCTCGAGGCCAAGCGCCTCGACCTCGTCCTCGCCAACGAAGTGGGGACCGCCGAGTCCGGCTTTGGCGCCGAAACCCTCCGCGCCACCCTGCTCGACGCCGACGGCGGAATGGAAGACCTCTCGTTGCGCACCAAGACCGAAGTCGCCGAACGGCTCTTCGACCGCATCGTCGCCCTCATCGCCCGAGGCGCCGCCGCCCGCGTTTAGCGCCTCTCCCCCGCTCCCGGCCTCCGCTACGGCGGAGGCGCCTGCGTCCCGAATACGATCCCCAGGAATCGGCTCGCGTCGGACAGGGTGTATACGCCGTGAACCGTGTTGCCCTCTATCGCGCTGTTGCCGAGGAGAGGCACGGCGTATTGGTCGCGCAGGAAGGTCCGGGCGCCGATGTACAGCATGTCCACATAGACCTTGATCTCGTTGAGCTGCTGCACGGTGGCGCCGGGAACGGCGTCGGCGAAGAGCTCGATGTGAAGGGAATCGGGCTCCTCGAAATCGGCGAAGAGGCGGACGGTGGCGACGTTCCGGAACCCCGGAGCGGCGGCCAGAACGTCGAAGTTCTCCGCACCCGCGGTGTTGGCCTCGACCAGCGCGCCCAAGGCGGCAAAGCCGCGGCCGTTGCGGTTCTCCAGCAGCGCCTCGAGGAGGTGCGACCCTTCGATGTCCCGGGCGTTGAACGACGCCGACAGATCCCACCCGGTCTGCACCGCCGCGGCCAGTTGGGGCGACATGGGCACGGTGCCCCGCAGGAGCAGGACGCCGGGCTGATCCAGGACCAGCTCCGGCGGCGACCAGTTGATGCCCGAAACGGGCGCGATGTAGCCGGACTTGTTGACGGTATCGCGCAGCACCGGGCCGAGCCGCGCGTAGTTGATGAAGGCATTGACATCGATGCTGCGGTTTTCCACGTCCGCGTTGAACAGCAGCGTCGTCTCGGCGGGGGTGACCGCGTTCAGCACCCAGTCGGGCACCTGCCGGTCGGGAAAGAGGGCCGCTACCAGCCGATGCTGCGCCAGCGGCGGCTGCAGCACGACGCGGAGGGCCGTGTCGCCTCGGGTGTAGACCCGGTGACTGACGCGCGGCGCCCGCAGAATCCCTTCGTACCGGCTCTCGATGAGCCAAAGGACCCCCACAACCAGGATCAGGAACAGGACCACGGCTCCCAGAGCGAAGGAGCATCCGCGGCTCAGGCGGCGTTTTCGGGCTACGGGCATTGCGACAGGCCTCTGACCATTCGGGTTGACATGCAGAGGCAGATGTTAGGGGGACGCCGGGGGATTGTCAAACATCGGGAACGGCCGCGGCCGGCCTAGACGAGGTGGACGACGCTTTCCTCGAGGTTCATCGAACGGGCCTGGTCGACCACCACCACGCCTTCCGACGTGACCGTAAACCGGCGGGCGTCCTCGTCGGGGTCGTACCCGATTTCCATGCCGTCGGGAATCGTGATGCGTTTCTCGACGATGACGCGGCGCAGCCGAGCCCCCCTCCCCACGCGGACGCCGTGGAGCAGGATGGAGTCCTCCACGTGGGCGCCGTCTTCAACCCGCACCTCGGGCGAAAGCACCGACCGCTCCACCGTGGCGCCGCCGACGATGCAACTGGGACTCACAAAACAGTCCACCAGCGCGCCGCTCGGCAAGCGGTCGCCGGGCCCGACGAAGTGGGACGGCGGCAGCATGACCGGCAGCGTCCGGATCGGCCAGGACTTGTCGAAGAGGTTCAGCGCCGGCGGGGTGCGCACGAGGTCCATGTGGGCCTCCCAGTAGGCGTCCAGGGTGCCCACGTCGCGCCAGTAGGACCCGTGGCTCGGATCGCCCGAGAAATTGTAGGCATACACCTTGTGCGACTTGACCAGGCGCGGCAGGATGTCTTTCCCGAAGTCGTGGGACGACGACCGCTCGGCGTCCTCGATGATGGCCTGGCGCAGCACGCGCATGTCGAACACGTAGATGCCCATGGAGGCCAGGGCCACGTTGGCGCGGAAGGCGGCCGGCTTGGGGTAGGCGGGCTTTTCCTCGAACCCCGTCACCCGACCCCGGGAATCGGTCTCGAGGATCCCGAACCGGCCGGCGTGGCGAAGGGGCACCTCGATCACCGCGATTGTGACGTCGGCGCCGGACTGGCGGTGGAAGTCCACCATCCGGCTGTAATCCATCTTGTAGATGTGGTCGCCCGACAGGATCAGCACGTCCCGCGGGTTCTCCGGCTCGATGGAGTAGAGGTTCTGGTAGATGGCGTCGGCCGTGCCCTGGAACCAGTTGTCGCTGACCCGTTGCTGGGGCGGTATCACCTCGATGAACTCGCCGAACTCGCGGTGCAGGAAGCTCCAGGCCTCGCTGATGTGGCGCGTCAAGGACAGAGACTTGTATTGCACCAGCACCAGGGCCTTGCGGCACCCGGAATTGATGGTGTTCGACAGGGTGAAGTCGATGATGCGGTACATGCCGGCAAAGGGCACGGCGGGCTTCGCCCGGTGCCGCGTCAATGGCGAGAGCCGTTCGCCCGCGCCTCCCGCCAGGACGACCGCCATCACGTCCTCCATCACCTGCTCTCTAAACACGTTCGTCCTCCCGACCTACGAACGCGCGGCAGGGGGCGCCGTCGGCGTCCACCAGGGGCAGCGGCAAGACCGTGAATTGGCAGGGTCCCGCGGGAATGTCCTTCAGGACCAGGCCTTCGACGATGAATACGCCCGCGCGCAGCAGGAGGTGGTGCGTCTCCTGACCCGCCTGCTTGTAGGGCGCCACGGAAAGGTAATCGACCCCCACGAGGCGAACGCCCTCGTCGACCATCCGGGCGGCGGCGTCTTCCTCGACCGCCACATAATCCGTGCGGAAGGGGCCGTCGACGGGGTAGAGCGAGTTGCGCGTCTTCAGCAGCACCCGCGGCGACAGGGGTTCGCGCCCCAACGCGTCGGCCGTGACGCGGTCCGCCTCGGTGAGGTCAAGGACGCGGGCCTCGCCGAAGAACACGGCCGTATCGACCTCGTGCAGGCGTTTTCCGTCGTCTTCGAAGTGCCAGGGGGCGTCCACGTGGGTTCCGGTGTGCGTGCTCAGGGTGATGGACGAGACGTTGGCGCCGGCGCCGTCGGCAATCCGGCTGGTGGGCTCGTAGCGAAACTCGACGTCCCCCGGCCACACGGTCATGCCGGGCCGCATCGGTATGCTCACGTCGATCCAGCGGATGCTCATGGCTCGGCCCTCCGTACGAGGAACCGGCCTGCCGCCGCGCTCCCTGTCGACCCGATCTGAACCTTCAAAACGCTGCGCACCGCCTCCTGTCCTTCGCCCCACACCGCCCCCAAAGCCGAACTCACTGTATGGACCCTTATTCGAGGTCTTGGCACCAGAAACGGGGGAAGGAGACGCGGGCCTACGTCAGGTCCCGTAGACGCCGAAGCGCTTCTCCCACGACTTCGAGCGTGGGGCGGTTCTGAAAGTACAGCACCGAGGCGTAGCGCACGAAGTACGCGGCCGATCCCACCACGAAGAAAGCCAGGCTCGCCGCCGCGCCCAGGGCGCGGACCGACTTGCGCCAGGACGGCGCCGCCTGCGCATCCATCGTACTCGTGTCCCTTCTATCGGCGACTTTTTCGGGCGCCTTTAACTGCCGCGGCAACTTCACCCTGTAGGACGTTAATGTAGCACAAAACCCTATTTGAATCGACACTCGGGAAGGAGCGGAAATTCCCGCCGACGCGCCTCAATCCCTCTGCCCATCGCGGGTTCCAGCGCTCCGCCGCAGCGCCCGGGGTTGCGCAGCGAGGGGAGCGACCGGTACGCTGTGTCCCGTCGTCAATCCCCTTTAACCTGAGATATGGCAGTGAATTCGAATCATCTTACGGGCGTGCTTCTGGTCAATACCGGCACCACCGCGGCCCCTCGGGCGCCCGAAACGCGCGTCTATCTGCGGGAGTTCCTCTCGGACCCCCGCGTCCTCGACATCCCCCGGCTGTCGCGCTGGCTCCTGCTGAACGCGGTGATCCTGCCCTTCCGACCCAAGCGGTCGGCCGAGGCCTACGCCGCCGTCTGGAGCGAGGAGGGCTCCCCATTGCTGGTGTTGAGCCGGGCCCAGCAGGCGGGGCTCCAGGAGCGACTGCCCGGCATGCCCGTCGAGCTCGCCATGCGGTACGGCTCGCCGTCCATCGCCGAGGGCCTCGACGCCCTCTTCCGGCACAACCCCGACCGCATCGTGGTGGCACCCCTCTTCCCGCAGCATGCCTCGGCCACCACCGGATCGATCCTGGAACGGGTGTACGAGCTTGCGGGGAGCCGATGGAATGTGCCCGCCCTCACGGCGGTGCCGCCCTTCTACGACGACCCCGGGGTCCTCGATGCCTGGGTCGCGGTGGCCCGGCCCGTGCTCGACGAGTTCAAGCCCGACCACGTCCTCTTCAGCTACCACGGCATCCCCGAACGCCAGGTGCACAAGAGCGACCCCACAGGGCGCCATTGCCTCCAGCGGCCGGACTGCTGCGACACCATCGGCCGGACCAACCGCTACTGTTACCGGGCTCACTGCTTCGCCACCACGCGAGCCCTGGTCGAACGCCTCGGCATAGGCGACGACGGACACACCACGAGCTTCCAGTCGCGCCTCGGCCGGGAGGTCTGGCTGGGGCCCGCCACCGACGAGGTGGTGACGGAACTGGCACGGCGCGGCGTGCGGCGGCTGGCGGTGCTGTGCCCCGCCTTCGTAACCGACTGCCTCGAAACCCTCGAAGAGATCGGCATCCGCGCCCGGGAAGATTTCCTCCGAGCCGGCGGAGAAGACCTGCGCCAGGTCCCCTGCCTCAACGATCATCCCCTCTGGCTCGACGCCCTGGCCGAGCTCATCCGGCGGTGCGACGGGTGATCCTCCGTCCGTAGCGTCTCATCGGCGACGGCGCCACTGCTCCGTCTCGTACTTGTCTTCGGCCAGTTGCCGGGCCCGCTCCAGCTCGGCGGGGTGGGGAACATCGAGGGGCTCGTGGGCGGCGAAGGCCCGCCGCACCACGGCCCGAAGGTCGTTCGCCGTGAGGGGGATGTTCTGCACGAATCGGACGTGGGACCGATCGCCGCGGTAGTCCGGGCGGTCGTCCGGCTCCTTGAGGTACCGAGCCAGCAACGCGAGGTCGTAGTCGTACAAGAACGTGCCGTGATGAAGCAGGGCGATCTTGCGGCGGCGCTGGGCATTGCCGGAGAACTTCATCTCGCCCACGGCGAGGTCGGAAATGCCGCGATGGCTCGCCTCGATCCCCCAGGTGCGGAGGGTCTCCGCGATGCGGCCGAGGATGTACCCGTACGACGACCGGATGCCGCGCAGTTCCGGGTCGCGGTCGTACCGCAGGATCAGCGAATAGTTGAGACAACCGGCCCCCTGGAGCACGCAGCCGCCCGCGGAGCAGCGCCGGTACACGGGCACGCGCCCGCGGGCGCATTCCGCCTCGTCCACCTCGTCCGCCAGCACCTGCGACACGCCCAGCACCGCGAAGGGACGGGGGCTCTCCCAGAACCACAGGGTCTCCCCCGCTTCGTCCGCGTCGGCCCGTTCCAGCAGGACCTCGTCAAAGGCCAGGTTGAGGGCCGGCGCCCCGAAGGTGAGATCGAGAACGCGCATGGCCTCAGGCGTGCGTCACGGCGCGCATGTCACGGCAGGCACGCACAGGAGAGCTCCCGGGCCGCACGCACTTCGTCGAGCCGTGTCACCGGCAGGGTGTGCGGTGCATTGCGCAACAGGTCGCCGTCTTTGGCGGCACGCTCGGCGATCTCGAGCATGGCGTCGCAGAAGGCGTCGAGGGTCTCCTTCGACTCGGTCTCGGTCGGCTCGATCATGATGCTCTCCTTGACCGTGAGCGGGAAGTAGACCGTGGGCGCGTGGAAACCGTAATCGAGGAGCCGCTTGGCGATGTCGAGGGCCCGGGTCCCCGCTTTGGCCTGGGGCGCGGCGGTGAACACGCACTCGTGCATGCAATGCTGATCCGGAAAGGCCGGCTGGTACGCCCCCGTGAGCCGCGCCTGCACGTAGTTGGCGTGCAGCACGGCGTGGCGCGCCACCTCCTTCAATCCTTCTCCGCCCAGGCTCCGGATGTACGCGTAGGCCCGCAGCGCCACCATGAAGTTGCCGAAGAACGGCGACATGCGGCCGATGGACTTCTCCGGCGTCTCGAGCACGTACTGGCCGTCGTGCCGGACCACGCGGGGTCCGGGCAGATAGGGCGCGAGGCGCTCGCCGACCCCCACCGGACCCGCCCCCGGTCCGCCCATGCCATGGGGCGTCGCGAAGGTCTTGTGCAGGTTGAAGTGCATGACGTCGAAGCCCATGTCGCCGGGCCG
>CAYVOE010000008.1:7827-27538 GCA_964452795.1 uncultured Nitrospiraceae bacterium | reverse complement strand
GCCTATGCCGCTTGTGGCCCCCCAGACAGAGCGACGCGGCAATCTCACCCGTGGTATGACTTCGCTACGTAGGCCCTTGGCTCATGTGAGATTGCCGCGTCGCTCATGTAGGGGCGCTCCTGGACGGCATGGGTTGGATTGTTGTAAATCCTACTACCGAAATCGTTTACACACGTGATCGCTCCTCGCAATGACGGGTGGGGGCACCCTCACAGCCCCGTTGAGCGCGGTCCTCGTCGTCCTACGCCGGGTGGGAGCATGGCTCAGGAGCCCTTTGCGCGCACCCCTCGTGGACCTACGCGAGGAGGCCATCTCACACGAGCCCATCGAGCACACCTCTCGTCGTCCTACGACGGCCTCCATCCGCCGACGTCGGTCATATGGCGAGGATGCGCGCCAGGTCGCAAAAGAACATGTCGAAGGTGGTCTTCTTTTCCCAGGTGTCCGACAGGGGCCGCAGCACCACTTCGCCCCCCTGCATCCCCGCCATCTTGGCGGTCTCGCCTTCCAGGAGGGCTTCCACGGCCCGCACCCCCAGGCGGCTCGCCAGGATCCGGTCGGCGGCCGTGGGTCCGCCTCCGCGCTGCAGGTGACCGACCACCGCCACCCGGCAACTATCGAACCCGCCGAGTTCGGTGACCGCTTTGGCGATGTCAACGGCACTGCCCGCTTCGTCGCCCTCCGCCACCACCACGATGCTCGAGGACTTGCCTCGGGCCAGCCCGGCGCGCAGCCCTTCCGCCAGCCCGGGAAGATCGGTGGGCGTCTCCGGCACCAGGATGGCCTCCGCCCCTCCCGCGATGCCGCTCATCATGGCGAGGTACCCGCTGTGGCGCCCCATGACCTCGATGAAAAAGATCCGGTCGTGGGATTCGGCGGTGTCGCGAATCCGGTCGATGGCCTCGACGGCCGTGTTCAACGCGGTGTCGTAGCCGATGGTGACGTCGGTGCCGCCGATGTCGTTGTCGATGGTCCCGGGCAGGCCGATGCACTTGACGCCGTGTTCCTCGTAGAGCCGTTGCGCGCCGCGATACGTCCCGTCGCCGCCGATGGTCACCAGGCCGTCGATGCGGTAAGACTTGAGATGCTCGGCGGCCCGGGCCCGGCCTTCCGGCTCGAGGAATTCGTTGCACCGCGCCGTGCGCAGGATCGTTCCGCCCCGGTTCATGATGCCGCCCACGGACCGGGCGTCCAGGGGGATGAACCGGCCGTCGATAAGGCCCTGGTAGCCCCGCTCGATGCCGAAAACCTCGAGCCCGTGATGGATGGCGGCCCGCGTCACGGCTCGAATGGCCGCGTTCATCCCGGGCGAATCGCCCCCGCTGGTCAACACACCGATACGTTTCATGCTGCTATCTCCTGAAATCCCCCCAAGAGGGCGGTGCCCATGTCCCGTTATGGAATGCGATTCGGCCGGGAAAATCAAGCGCCGCACAGACGGCAGGGTTCACGGAGACCGGCGAGGGCAGGCAAAGCACGCCGGGAAGCAGGCAATCGGAACCGGCCTTGGAGGGTTGGATGGGGAGTGCGGCGGCACGGGCGCCCCACTCCCCAGGCCGGAATGCTGTTCGCGGGCGGCTACGAGTTCGGCGCGTCGTCGTGGTCGTCCTGGAATTCGCTGGCGTGACGCGAACGCCAGTCCACGGCGGTCTCGGCGCGCGCTTCGTCGAAGGCCCGGAACCCGGCCACCAGGAGACCCTTCTGATTCGCCTTGCTGGCCTCGCCGATGTGCTGTTCGGCGAGGGCGCGGTTCTCGGCGGTGGTGGCGTTGATGATGACGTAGTCGTCGGCGCGGCGATAGCGGTGGATGAACACGGGCCGCGGCTTGTCGGAGTGGTTCTGCTGCGAGCCGTGGATGGTCTTGACGTGGAAGAGAACGGCGTCGCCCGCCTTCCCCGTAACGGGCAGGGCCCGCTCCCACGGCCACTCGTCGGAGTCCAGTCCCAGGTGGGAGAAGGTGTCCACGTGCTTGAGCATCCCCAGCCGATGGGACCCCGGCACCACGTGGAGCGCGCCGTTGTTGAGATCGGTGTCGACCACGTAGACCAGAACCCCCAGGGGACCTTCATACCGGTGCTCGAAGTAGGCCGCATCCTGATGCAGGTGCTTGGGATGTCCGCCCACCGGCTCCTTGTACAGACACTGGCCTTCCATGAACAGTTCGACGTTGGGGCCCAGGATCGCCGTCGCGAGGGCCACCATGCGCTCGTCGAAGGCCGAGCGGAACAGGGCGCCGCTGGTCCGGTAGTCGAGGGGCAGGACCATCATCTGCTTGTCGCGCTTGTAGTGGGCCGGAGCGGGGATGAAGAGGGCGCCGTTGGGCGTGGCCCATCCTTCGGTAATGCGCTGGGCACGGTCAAGCAGGGCCATAGACTCCTGGGCCACGTGCTCGATGTCGCGGGCGATGTCCGCGATGTAGGGCCGCATGAGGCCGCGCACCACCAGCGCCCCGTGTTCCTGGTAGGCCCGGGCCGCCTGCTGCGGATCCAACCCGTCGGCCTGAAACTCGATGTCGCTCACATCCAGGGTGGTGGGGACGCGCAGGGTCTCTGCGGAAGGCGTGCTCGATTCCATGGGACGATCTCCTCGTCGGTAGCGGATCTCAACAAACCGGAATTGCCTTCGACTATATCGAGGACGAGGCCATAAGTCAACCATTGGATGTAATTTGAGTCCGTATCGCGCACATATTTGCAAATGAGTCAGCACGTGGGGGCCGTGGCTGGGGCGTCTATAAAAGACAAGAGGCTTGGCCGGGACGGCCGGGCCACGAAAAAGCCCTTCCGGTCTTCCGGAAGGGCTGGAATCAAGCGAGGTATGTGCGACCGGAATCGCGCCGGCCTGCAGGTCCTCAGGCTTCGGCGTAGCCCCGAGCGGGCACATCGAGCCAGGTGAAGGTATGGATCTGAGGATCTTCGGGCTTGCGAACGCGATTGAGGACTTTGCGGTACCGTTCGGGAAGGTTGCAGAGGTAATCCTGTGCCTTCTCGGCGGCCGAGTTGAGCCCGGTGAGGTGCGGGATATGCCAGGCCTCGAGGAGATGCTCGAGGATCCGGATGTAATCCTCGCGGGTGTAGACGCCGGTGGCCTCGGCGACGTCGGAGAACTTCTTGAAGGTCTCGCCGATCTGACGGCCGCGCTCGCGCATGTACATGGCGGGCATGGTGATGTTGCGGCGCATCATGTCGTGGAAGGCGATGAGCGTCTCGTTGGGATCCATCTCGAGGCACTTGGAGAAGAACAGCTTGTAGGCCCGGGCGTGGCGGTGTTCGTCGCTCGCCACATAGCTGCAAATACGGGCCAGCAGCTCGTTGCCGCGCTCGCGGGCGCGCACGGCCACGTTCTTGTGCGAGATGCGCGTGGCGATCTCCTGGAACGAGGTGTAGGCGAAGGCCTTGTAGGGGTCGGTTCCGGTATCGATGTCGCCGCCGTCGCCGATGAGGTTCTGGACCGTGACCTCGACCTCGCGCATGTTCACGCGGCCGCTGAGGTAGAGGTAGCGGTTGAGCACGTCGCCGTGGCGATTCTCCTCGGCGGTCCAGCGGCGGGCCCACTCGCCCCAGGGGGTGCGCGGCTCGCCGGGGCTTTCGAATCCCTCGAAGCTGTTGAGCCACACGGAGTAGCTGGGCAGCGCCTCTTCCGTGATCATGTCGCCGACGAGGACCACGAGCAGATCGTCGGGAAGCTCCCGCGCCGCCGTCTGGAGATCGACGATCTGTTCGAGCCCCTGAGGATCGGTCAGGTCGGGCAGAAAGTCGGCGGGCTGCCAGTAAGTGGATTCGGTCTTGAGCAGATCGGGCAGGGAGGCCTCGACAAACTCCTGAAGGTTGCGCATTACTTCGAGTCGGCTGCCGTTCACGCGTGGCTCCTTGAGCGACCGCCCCGGCCGGGGGCGAATTGGCGTTCAGAAAACACAAGGGGAGCCCTGCCTCGTTCGGATTGCCGGGAAAGTCAATCAGACAGACCGACCGGTCGAGTCAAGCTAACCCCACATCATGAACACGCAGCCGTAGGCGCTAAATTCCGCTGCCCGCGACGTGAATGCCGCACTCCTTCTTGTCCTCGGCATCGAATTGGTTGAACCAGCGCCAGCGGCCGGCCCGTTTGTCCTCCCCGGGACGGGTGGGCGTGGTGCAAATCACGCATCCGATGCTGGTGTATCCCTGGTCGTAGAGGGCGTTGTAGGGCACCCCTCTTGCCCGGATGTACTCCCAGACCTGGGCTTCGTCCCAATCCGCCAAAGGGTTGAGCTTGAGGAGGTTACGCCCGTTCTGGGTGACGAAGGACGCCTTCGCGGTGTCCTGGCGGAAACTCGACTGGTCGCGGCGCAGCCCCGTGATCCACACGTCGAGGGTCGCCAGGGCGCGCTGGTTGGGTTCCACTTTTCGCACGGAGCAGCAGTATTCCTGTTTGGGCTTGCTGTCGAAGAACAGGAATTCGCCGTGTTGTTCAACCATGCGCTGCACGCGGGCGGGCTCGGGCTGAAAGCGTTCGATGCTGATGCCGTAGCGGCGCTCCACCTCGTCCATCAGAGCATAGGTCTCGGGATGGAGCCGCAACGTGTCCACCGTGAGCACCCGCAACGGTTTGCCCTGGCTCACGGCGATGTCGATGCTGACGCATCCCGTGTTCTGAAAACTGGTTACGATGCCGGCCCGGTCCCCGTACTCCTCCGCGGCCCAGGCCAGGAGTTCCTCGGCGGAGAGGGCGTTCAGCTTGTCCAGCGAGACGGTATTGTGCGCTACGGCCATGGCTATGCCTTTCCGTGCTGCGTTCTGCGTTGCGAAGTCGGACTTCGGTCAGATGGTGGGGGCGCCGGTTTCCTCGAGCCGTTGTCGGAGGGCTTCCACGCCCAGGCGCCAGGCCCAGTCGCCGAACCGTTCGCCGTCCTGACGGGTGGCCTTCCAGTGGTCCAGGAGCGAGGATACCAGAGGCGCCAGTTCCGCGGTCTTCACGTTCTCCGTGAAGAGCTCGCACATGCGCGTGCCGAGGTAGTCGCCGCCGATGTACACGTGGTACCGGTCGACGCCGTTGCCGATGAGGCCGATCTCGGCGGTGCGAGGCCGGGAACAGTTGTTGGGGCAGCCGCTCATGCGGATGATGACGTCGGCGTCGCCGTGGCCCGCTTCCTCGATGCCCTTGATGACGTCGGGGAAGACGCGCTCGGCCTCCGACATGGCCAGGCCGCACAGGGGCAGGGCCGGGCACGCCATCTCGAGGCGGCGCAGCGTGGAGATGCCTTTGTCGGTGGGGATGCCGTATTCGTCGAGCAGGGCCTGCACGCCGGCCACGTCTTCGTCCTTGATGTTGGCGAAGATGACGTTGTGGTGGGCCGTCAGGCGGATGTCCGGTCGATAGCGCTCCGCCAGAGCCCGCAAACCCGACTTGAACCGGGTTCCGTTCTCGAAATCGCGGATGCGCCCGTTCTCGATCCACACCCCCACGTAATTGAGGCCCGGCTGGATCTGCTTGGACCAGCCGAGGTAGTGGGGCTGGGCCAGCGGGGTCACGCCACGGGGCGGCGGAAGCTCCTTCCCGTAGTACTCCGACACCTTGGCGACGAAGGCCTCGATGCCGAGGTCGTCGATGAGGTACTTGAGCCGGGCGTGGCGCCGGTCCGAACGGCCGCCGAAGTCGCGCTGGACCTTCACGATGGCCTCGAGGACGGGCATCACCTCCTCGAAGGAGACAAAGGCGATGTTGGTGGCCAGGCGCGCGTAGGTGGCCGGGCGCTTGTGCGTGAAGCCCAGGCCGCCGCCCGCCAGGATCTCGTAGCCCACGATGCGCCCGTTCTCCGTAACCGCCATGACGCCGATGTCGTTGGCATAGACGTCGATGGAGTTGTCGATGTCCGCCATAACGGCGATCTTGAACTTGCGCGGCAGGTACCGCCGACCGTAAATGGGGTCTTCGACGTACCGTTCCTCGGGGTTCACGTCGATGGTGACGGTGCCGTCCTCGTGGACCGTCGCCTTCTCGTCGTCGATCCACAAGTCATAGTAGCTGTGGGTCTTGGGCAGAAAATGGGCGCTGATCTGTTTGGTCAGCTCGATGAGGTTCGTGCCGAAGTCCTTGAACTTCGGGTCGATGTCCGCCACGGGGCAGCCCACCGTGTTCCGAACCACGTCGCCGCAGCCGCCCTGGGTGGTGATCCTGGCGAAATGGTTGAGATCGTGGATCAGCGGGCGAAGGTTCCGCTTGATGACGCCGTGGAACTGGAAGTCCTGGCGCGACGTCACCCGGAGGTCGTCCTGGCCGTACTTCGTGCACAAGTCGTCGCAGATGAGGTACTGCTCGGCCGTCAGGTGGCCCGCCGGAAACTTGGTACGGACCATCATGCGGTACTCTTTGTCCAGGCCGATCTTCTTGCGCTCGGTCCGCGTATCCCGGTTGTCCTGCTGATACGTGCCGTGGTGCTTCAAGATCTGGACGGACTCGTCGCAGAAGCTTTCCGACGGACTGGCCAGATCGGCCATGACCGTGCCGTAAAAGCCCAGGCTTCTTTCCTTCAAAGCCTCGTTCTTCGAAAGCTTTACCTCACCCCCGACGATGGGTTCGCCGTTCGACATGGGACCCTGCTCCTTGTGCTTGCCGTCTTGTGACGCGCCGGAAACCCCGCACCTTGTGGAAAAGGGGGAACTATAACCGAGCCGACGCCTGAAATTCCAATTGTTTTCCTGACCCCTTCGGCCTTGTTACCCGCTAGAAACACCGGGGACGGGCCGGCTATTCCTTACATACATGATTCTTTAACTCAAGTTATCCCGCCCACTGTTCCGTTTCCGATCCGGGGGGCCCTTCTGATAGAGTGGCCTCCGCTCAGATTGACGATCAGGAAACGGCTGTTCCGGCCCGGTTTCGCCAGGAGTCTCGGGGCAGCTCCGTTCCCGCGCTCGGGGAGGCGACCGCGTAATGAACTCAGCACCCACCCCCCGGACCGCCGGCCACGTGACGTTGGCGACGGTCTCCTTTGCCGTTTGTTTTGCTGCGTGGGGCCTCATCAGCGCCTTCGCCCCCTGGTTTCGAGAGCTCTACGGCCTGACGGGCACACAGACCGCCTTCCTGGTGGCGGTGCCGGTGCTGCTCGGGTCGGTGGGGCGGATCCCGGTGGGCATGCTGGCCGACCGATACGGGGGACGGGTCGTTTTCGGCCTGCTGATGATTATCGTGGCCCTTCCCGCGGCGATGGTGCCCCTCACGGGCAGCTACGGGACCCTCCTCGCGGCGGCCTTCTGCCTGGGCCTGGCGGGGTCGTCGTTCCCGGTCGGCGTGGGGTACGTGTCGCGCTGGACCCCGCCCGAGCGCCAGGGAAGCGCCCTGGGCATCTACGGGATTGGCAACGCGGGCCAGTCGCTGGCGGTGTTCGGCGGTCCCCTGCTGATGGGGGTGCTGGGGGTTCCCGGCGTATTCTACGCGTCGGCGGTGCTCCTGGCGGTGTGGGGCGTCGTTTTCTCGCTTCTCGCGCGCAACGCCCCCGGCACGGTCCGTCCGAAGACCCTGAGCGAAATGGTGGGCGTGTTGGCGCGGGAACGCCTGTCCTGGGTCTTGTCCGCCTTCTATTTCCTCACCTTCGGCGGTTTCGTGGCCTTTTCGATTTATCTTCCCACCCTGCTGCGGGACGAATTCGGGCTGGCGCCGGCGGACGCGGGGTTCCGCACCGCCGGATTTGTGATCCTGGCCACCCTGATGCGGCCCCTCGGCGGATGGCTGGCGGACCGGATCGGCGGTGCGCGCATCCTCTCAGGCGTTTTCCTCGGAGCGGTGCCCTTCGCGCTGCTCCTCATGTGGCCGGCCATGCTGCCGTTCACGGTGGGGGCCCTGGGCTGCGCGGCCCTGCTGGGCGCGGGCAACGGGGCGGTCTTCAAGCTCGTGCCCCAGTATTTCCCGAAGGAAACGGGCACGGTCACGGGTTTGGTGGGGGCCATGGGCGGCCTGGGCGGATTTTTCCCGCCCCTGCTGCTGGGGTTCTTCCGCGATACCCTGGGCGTGGTCTGGCCGGGGTTTGCGCTGCTGGCGGGGGTGTCTCTGGGCCTGTGGGGACTTAACCGCCGGCTGTTCCTGCCTCGCCAGGAGGCCCTCGAGCGCACCCTGCCTCCCGAGATGACCCGTACGGTCAACCGGCTTCAGGCGGGCCTGCGGGCGACCCTGGCGACGGGCCTGCTGGTGGCGGCCATCGTGGTGGGCTCGCGCAACCTCCAGCATTTCGACCCCGCCCTGGTGGTGTACACCTTCGCGTCAGTTTTCGCCGCCTGGGGCGTGGTCTACCATTACGCCGTGTGGCTGCAGAAGCCTCCGACCCGCCTGTACTGGCGCCGGGGCTGGCAGCTTTTCCTGCAGCACGGTCCGATTCGAAGCGCCCTCCACCTGGGCCGCCTGGCGGGCACGCACCTCTTCGCCCAGCGGTTCATCGCCCGTCGGTCGTGGCTGCGCTGGTGGATGCACCAGTTCCTGTTCTGGGGCTGCGTCCTCGCCGCGCTGGTCACCTTCCCCCTGGTCTTCGGCTGGATCCATTTCGGAACGCTGCCCGACGAACAGATGGTATACGTGGCCTACGTGTTCGGCTTCCCCGTGCACAGTTTCTGGATCCGGACCCTGTATTCCTGGCTGGTGTTCCACGCCCTCGACATCGCTTCCGTGCTGGTGATCACGGGAATCGCCCTTTCCCTGTGGCGACGCATGCGCGACCAGGGAGCCCAGGCCCTTCAATCCTTCGCGATGGATATGGTGCCCCTCATCGTGCTGTTCGCCATCTCGCTGACGGGGCTGGCCCTCACGGCGTCGTCCATGTGGCTCGGCGGACGGTACTACGATTTTCTGGCGATCATCCACGCCATTACGGTCATCGGGGGGCTTCTTTACCTGCCCTTCGGCAAGTTCTTTCACATTTTCCAGCGGCCGGCCCAGCTCGGCGTAAAGCTGTACCACCGCGTAGGCGACGCCGGAGAGGACGTGCATTGCGCCCGGTGCGGCGAACGGTTCGCATCGCGCCTGCACGTCGAAGATTTGAAGCGGGTGCTGCCCGAGCTGGGCTTCGACTACCGCGTGGAGGGGCCGGTCGGGCACTGGCAGGAGTTCTGCCCGGCGTGCAAGCGCCGCAACCTGGCGTCGGCCCAGCTTCGACTGAAGGAGATGTCCGATGGCGAAACCGCCCCTTACTTCGGATGAGCTGCGGCGGCAGTACGGTCCGCACCTCAACTACACGCCGCCGGGCGGCTGGCAGGACGAATCGCGCAACCCGCCGGACCGGCTGGTGAAGACCCACTGCTGTTTCTGCGGGCAGCAGTGCGGGATCCAGCTCAAGGTGCGCGACAACCGGATCATCGGTTTCGAGCCCTGGGAGGACTACCCCTTCAACAAGGGCATGCTGTGTCCGAAAGGGGTGAAGCGCTACATGCAGAACAACCACCCCGACCGGCTCCTGGACCCCGTGATGCGGACCGACCGGGGTTTCCGGAAGGCCACGTGGGACGAGGCCCTGGACTTCACGGCCCGACGGATCCGGGAAATCCAGGAGAAATACGGCAAAGACGCGGTGGCCATCTACGGCGGGGCCTCGCTGACCACGGAAAAGGCCTATCTCCTGGGCAAGTTCGCCCGGGTGGGCCTGGGCACCCGGCACATCGACTATAACGGGCGGCTTTGCATGGTGTCGGCGGGGACGGCATACAAGCTGGCCTTCAACGTGGACCGGGCGCCGAACCCGTGGGAAGACATCACGAAGGCGCAGGTGCTGCTGGTGGCGGGGGCCAACGTGGCCGAGTGCGCGCCCATCACGACCCAGTACGTGTGGCGGTGCCGCGACAACGGCGGCAAGCTCATCGTGGTGGACCCGCGGATGACGCCCATCACGCGCAACGCGGACCTTTACCTGCCCGTGCGGCCGGGGATGGATCTGCCCCTCTACCTCGCCATGCTCCACGTGATCCTGCGGGAAGGGCTCGAGAACCGGGCGTATATCGAGGCCCACACCACGGGATTCGAGGCCGTGGCCGAGTCGGTGAAGGAATGGGACCCGCAGCGGGCGGCGGAGATGACGGGCGTGCCGCCCGAGTCCATCGAGAAGGCGGCGCGGTGGATCGGCGAGGCGGACCGGGCCATGGTCCTCCATGCCCGGGGCGTCGAGCACCACTCGAAAGGCGTCGAGAACTGCCTGGCCCTGATCAACCTGTGCCTCACCACGGGCCATATCGGCCGGGAAGGCGCGGGTTGCGTGATGATCACGGGGCAGGGCAACGGCCAGGGCGGCCGCGAGCACGGTCAGAAGGCGGATCAGCTGCCCGGGGCGCGCCACATCGAGAATCCCGAGGACCGCGCCCACGTGGCGAAGGTCTGGGGCATTGACCCGGACGAGCTCCCCGGTGCGGGCCTGACGGCGCAGGAGATCATGAACGCCATCCACGCGGGCGAGATCAAGGGACTCCTGTCGATGTGCTTCAATCCCCTGGTTTCGCTGCCCCACGCCGATTTCACGCGGGAAGCGCTCGAAAGCCTGGAATTCTTCGGCGTGGTGGACTTTTTCCTGTCCGAAACGGCCCATTACGCGGACGTGGTCCTTGCCGGCAGCCTCCAGGAAGAGGACGAGGGCCTTACGTGCAACGTCGAGGGCCGCATCACCCACATCCAGCAGGCGGTGACGCCCCCGCCCAACGCCCGCGTCGACTGGGAGATCTACTGCGACCTGGCCCGGCGCCTGGGCAAGGGGCAATACTTCGATTTCGGCAGCTCGCGGGAGATCCTGGACGAGCTGCGGGAGGCCTCGCGGGGCGGGATCTGCGATTACTACGGCGTCACGTACGAACGGATCGACGAGAACAAGGGATTGTTCTGGCCCTGTCCGTCGCTGGACCATCCCGGCACGCCGCGCCTGTTCGAGGGAGGCAAGACCTTCCACGCCGACGGCAAGGCCCATTTCCACGTGGCGGAATACCGGCCCAGCGGGGATCCCGTGGACGACGAATACCCCATCTACCTCACCACGGGCCGGGTAATCAGCCAGTACCTTTCCGGCACCCAGACCCGGCGGATCGGGGCGCTGGTGGACCAGTATCCCCAGCCCCGCCTCGAGCTTCATCCGCGCCTGGCGGAACAATTCGAGATTGAGGACGGCGATTGGGTGACCATCACCACGCGGCGGAGCGAGATCACGCTGCAGGCCCACGTGGTACGCACCATCCGGCCGGACACGGTGTTCATTCCGTATCACTGGCCGGGCGGCCGCAGCGCGAACATGCTGACCCACCGCACCCTCGATCCGCGCAGCAAGATCCCGGAGTTCAAGGTTTCGGCCTGCCGCATCGAGAAAGCGTCGGCGGCCCCCGCCTGGGCGGGACAGGCCCTGGCGGAGGTCGGGGAAAACACGGCCCTCTCGGCGGGCTTCGGGCGAGGAGAGGCCTGATGTTCGGTTACGAATTCTACGTCGATCCGTCGCGATGCATCGGGTGTCAGGCCTGCGTGAATGCCTGCGCCGAGTGTGAGACCCACCGGGGCACGTCCATGATCCACGTGGACTTCCTGGACCGGCGCAACTCGACGGCCACGGTCGCCACGGTGTGCATGCATTGCGACGACCCCACCTGCGCACAGGTGTGCCCCGCCGACGCCATCAAGAAGCGCGAGGACGGCACCGTAACGTCCTCGTTGAAGCCCCGGTGCATTGCGTGCTCGAACTGCGTGCTGGCCTGCCCCTTCGGGGTGCCGAAGATGCTGGTCGAGCAGGAGCAGATGCAGAAATGCGACATGTGTTACGACCGCACGTCGGAAGGCAAGCGGCCCATGTGCGCGACGGTGTGCCCGAGCCAGTCCCTGGCCTACGTGCCACCCGAGCGGATTGCGAAGGAACGCCGCGAGAAGCCCGTCAACGTCTTCGTTTTCGGGCATCAGACGGTGACGACCAAGGTGTACTACATGGTGCCGCCCGACCAGGATGCCGTGCGGATGGACGTAGTGGACCACATGTGGGAGGGCGACCGGTCCGTGAGCGCCTCCCGGGAACGCGCAGGAGTGTAGACCCGTGATTTTCTCCCGCCGACCGAGCGACGAGCCTCTGTGGCGCGACGAGTTCAGCGTGTTTGCCGAGCGCGACCGCTACGTGACCCGTCGCCAGTTCACGAAGTTCCTGGTGCTGACCAGCGCGGGCATGTTTGCCGGGAACATTTGGATCTATCTGAAGAGCCTGTTTCGGCGCGAACCCGTGTATCCGGAGGCGCCCGTGGCCCGGGTCGGAGAGATCCCCGTCGGAGGCGTGAAGCTGTTCCGCTATCCGACGGAGGACGATCCCTGCATTCTGGTCCGGCTGGACGAAGACGAGTACGTCGCCTACAGCCAGACCTGCACCCACCTGTCGTGCGCGGTCTATTACGAGCACGATACCCGGCGGCTGGCCTGTCCATGCCACGAGGGCTATTTCGGCGTCGAGGACGGGCGGGTGCTGCAGGGTCCGCCGCCGCGGCCCCTTCCGCGGGTCGTGTTGGAGCGGCGCGATGACGCGCTGGTGGCCCTGCGCATGGAGACGAAGCTATGAGCCAGGAACCCTTCGGACGTCCCACCCCGCGCCGGGGCCTGACCGCCATCGACGGAGCCATGGCCCTCATCGCCGTCCTGCTGGTGGTGCAGATGTGGCTGCTCACGGCCACGCTCGAGGCCTACCTGGCCGGAGAAGACGGCGCGGCGCTTCCCGGCGTATTCGCTTCGGGCATCCTGTTCGCGGCCTGCGTGGGCCTGTACCTGTTCGTGGAGGCCATCGACGCCTCGGTGCGCCGGCGCATCCGCTCCCGTTGAACCCCCGGGAGACCTCCGGTGGTCCAAGGAGCGGTTTACATGCGTTCGGAGCGGCCGGACGGTGCTTGACAGGGCTTATCTCCGGCGCAATAATTCAGCGACGGTTGGTGGTTACGGGCTGCTCGCCTACCGACGGACCTTCTCGGTCGAGCGCTTTGGCGTGTCTAGACGGTTGCGCTCGTTTCTTAATATGCGCGCGGACGTCACATCAGGGTAATAAGGTGGACTGGATGACAATGCGTTTATTCCCGACAGTCGTGGGGTTCGTGCTGTTCCTGGCCCTGGGACCGGCGATGGGAGTCCCGGCGCAGGCGGCCGCCGAGGCCGATGCACCGGCAGCCGAAGAGGTGGCGCTGCCGGAAGGCACGCCCGAGTCTCTGCGCGACAAGGTCATGGAAGTGGCCGCCAAGGTGAAGCCGGCCCTGGTGCGGATCTCGGTTGTGGAGGCCGATTACCAGGACGGCCGGGAGGTCAAGTACAACAGCTCCGGCAGCGGCGTCATCATCACACCGGAGGGACACGTGGTGACGAACCACCACGTGGCGGGCCACGCGGCGCGCCTCTTCGTGACGCTGGCCAACCGCGAAGAGGTGGAGGCGGAGTTGGTGGGCACCGATCCCCTCACCGATATTGCGGTGATCAAGCTCGAGAACGACGGCACCCGGACCTATCCCACGGCGGAATTCGGCGATTCGTCGACGGTGGAGGTGGGCGATCGGGTGCTGGCCATGGGCAGCCCCATGGCCCTATCTCAATCGGTGACGCTGGGCATCGTGAGCAACGCGGAGCTGGTGATGCCGCGGATGATGCGGGCCCGGGGCGCCTTCACGCTGGACGGCGAGGACGTGGGCTCCTTCGTCCGGTGGATCGGCCACGACGCGGCCATCTATCCCGGAAACTCGGGGGGGCCGCTGGTGAACGTCGAAGGCAAGATCGTCGGCATCAACGAGATCAGCATGAGCCTCGGCGGGGCGATCCCGTCGAACGTGGCCAAGGCCATCGCCGAAGAGCTCATCAAGACCGGCAAGATCCGCCGGGCCTGGGTCGGGATGCAGGTGCAGCCGCGGCTCAAGCATTCGGCGGTGGATCGCGGCATCCTGGTGAGCAGCGTGATGCCCGACTCGCCGGCCACGGCGGCGGGCCTGAAATCGGGCGACACCCTGGTGAAAGTGAACGACACCGACGTCGACGTGCGGTTCGACGAGCAGTTGCCGGCCTTCAACCGCATGGTGGCGTCCCTGCCCATCGGCGAGCCCGCTCGGTTCGTGGTCCTGCGCAACGGCGAGGAAGTCACCCTCGACGTCACCCCCACCGAGCGCGGTGAGGTGGCGCCGAAGCAGCAGGAAATCAAGCCCTGGGGCATCACCGGGCGCAACCTCTCCTACATGATCGCCCGTGAAATGAAGCGCGACAACACCGACGGCGTGCTGGTGACGTCGGTGCGCCCCGGCGGCCCGGCGGGCAGCGCCAAACCCAACATTCAGCCCCGGGACGTGATCGTGAAAGTGAACGACACGCCCGTCAACAACCTGGACGACCTTCGGAGCGTGACGGACGCGGTGATGGCGGGTCGCGAGGAGCCCACGCCGGCCCTGGTGACCTTCGATCGCGACGGCGGCATTTATGTGACGGTGGTCAAGATCGGCATCGAGGAGCTGGACAACCCCGGCCGGGCCCTGCTGAAGGCCTGGCTGCCGGTCAAGACCCAGGTGCTCACCCGCGACATCGCCGAGCAGATGGGTCGGCCCGATATGAAGGGCTTCCGCGTCATCGAGGTGTACCCCAACAGCAGCGCGGAAGAGGCGGGACTCCGGGTCGGCGACATCATCCTGGCGGTGGACGACATCCGGCTCGAGGCCTCGGAACCGGAGCATTATGAAGAGCTGCGCACCCTGGTGCGCCAGTACAAGAAGGGCTCGACGGCCGAGTTGAGCGTGTTCCGCGACGGCCAGGAGACGAAGGTGGCCGTGTTGCTTCCGGAAGAGCCGCGGCCGCAGCGGGAAATGGGCAAATACCGGGATGAGCTCTTTGAGTTCACCACCCGCGACATCACCTTCTTCGACAAGGCGGACCAGAAGTGGGAGGAAGAGCAGCGGGGCGTCCTGGTCGAGGAGGTGACTCCCGGCGGCTGGGCGGCCCTGGGCCAGGTGTACGTGGGCGATCTCATTCTCGAGGTGGACGGCACCCCCATTTCCGACGTGCAGAGCATGGAGGCCAAGATGGACGAGGTGGCCGCCGCCAAGCCCAAGGCGGTGGTGATTAAAGTGCTGCGCGGGATTCACCGCGTCTTCCTTGAAATCGAGCCCAATTGGGATACGGAACAAGCCTGAACCCGCCGACGAGCGGAAAGGAGCCTTCGATGCCACCAATCACTACCCGCCTTGTGGCCCTGCTGACCCTTGGCCTGCTCACCGGCCCCCTCGCCGTCGGGCAGTCCACTCCGGAAGCGGGCCGCAGCATCATGGATGCGAGCCGGGAGGCCGTGGTCACCCTGCAACTGGTGATCAACCAGCAGTTCTCGATGCCGGGCATGGGTTCGCGCAAGGAAGAATCGCGGACCGAGGTCACCGGCACCATCATCGATCCGTCGGGACTCACCCTGGTGTCGCTGTCGGAAACCGATCCGGCCAGCCTGATCCGGGGCATGATGCGGGGCACGGAAGGCTTCCAGTTCGATACCGAAGTGACGGACATGCGCATGATTCTCGCCGACGGCACGGAAATCCCGGCCAAGATCGTCCTGCGCGACGCCGACCTCGACTTTGCCTTCGTCCGACCGGCGGAACAGCCGGCGAAACCCTTCACCTACGTGGACCTCAACCAGGCGGGCGAGGCGCAGATCCTCGACGAAGTCATCGTGATCAGCCGGCTGGGGAAGGTGGCCAACCGCGCCTACGGAGCGGCCGTGGACCGGATCCAGGCCATCGTGGAACGTCCGCGGCTCTTCTACATCCCCGTGGGCGTGGACCCGGCGGGCAACCTGGGGTCGCCCGTCTTCACCCTCGACGGAAAGACCCTCGGGGTGGCGCTGTTGCGCACCATCCAGGCCGACGGGGGCGGCATGAGCCTGATGCAGGGCGGCGGCGGCACTTCGGCCGTCATCGTCGTCCCGTCCGCCGACATCCTGGAAGCGGCGGCCCAGGCCCCCAGCTACGAGGAAGCCGCCCAGCAGGAGGCCGAGGAACAGGCCCAGGAAGAGGAAGAAGAGGCCGCGCCGGAAGGCGAGGACGAGGCCCCCGCGCCCGAGGAAAGCGAACCGGCCCCGGCTCCGTCGCCGACGCCGTCCGAGCCGTCTCCGGCCTGATTTCGCGTTGCAGCAACTTCATTCACCCCTCCGACCGCCCCGCGGCCGGAGGGGTGAGTCCTATATGGGGCAGGATCGGGCGCGGCGGACTCGGCACACGAGGACGCCGGCGCCCTCGGACACAACGCCGACGGCCGCGGGTGGACGGCCGGCGGCTCAACGGAGGCTCCCATGTCCGGATCGGTGTCGCTCGAGGGGCAGACCGCGTTGGTAACGGGGGGCGCCCGGCGCATCGGCCGCGCCATTGCCCTGGCCCTGGCCGATGCGGGCGCCCGGGTGGTGGTCCACTACAACCGCGCGGAGAAGGAAGCCGGGCTCTTGTGCGAAGAGATGAGCGCCCGGGGCTGCCAGACGTGGTCCATTGCGGCGGACCTCGCGTCGCCGGAGGAAGCGGAACGGCTCCTGCCGCGGGTGGTTGAAGCGGCGGGCCCGGTGGACGTGCTGGTGAACAACGCGTCCATCTTTCCCGAGGACACGGTGAACGATTTTACGGCGGACGACCTGGCCCTCAACGTCCAGGTCAACGCCATGGCCCCGCTGCTGCTGAGCCGGGCCTTCGCGGCCCAGAACCGGGGCGGACACATCGTCAATCTGCTCGACGCCCGGATCCAGGACTACGACCGACTCCACGCGGCGTATCACCTGAGCAAGCGGATGCTGATGAGCCTGACGAGCATGCTGGCCCTCGAATACGCGCCGTCGATCCGGGTCAACGGGGTGGCGCCGGGGCTGATCCTGGCTCCGGAAGGCAAGGACCCCGGGTATCTGGAGCGGCTGGCGTCGACCAATCCGCTCCATATGTACGGCGCCCCGGAAGACATTGCGGCGGCCGTGCTGTTCCTATTGGGTAGCCGGTTCATTACCGGCCAGATCATTTACGTGGACGGCGGGCGGCATCTGAAAGGACGGGTATATGGCTGACGGGCGTTGGGATCGCATCTACATCCGCGACCTTCACGGGCGGTGCATCATTGGGATCTTTCCCGACGAGCGGGAGAACAAGCAGGACGTGTGCATCAACCTGGTGCTGCACGCCGACCTGCGGAAGGCCGGCGAGACGGACCGGATCGAAGACACGGTGGACTACAAGGCCATCAAGAAGAAGGTGCTGGACCGGGTCGAGGCCTCGTCGTTCTTCCTGGTGGAACGGCTCGCGGCCGAGGTGGCGAGCATCTGCCTCGAGGACCCGCGGGTGCGGCGCGTCGAGGTGACCGTCGACAAGCCCGGGGCGCTTCGCTTCGCCCGCAGCGTCGCCGTGTCCATCGCGCGCGAGGCCGACGATGGCGCCTGAGGTCCCCCGACCCGTCACCGCGTACGTGGGCGTCGGATCGAACGTGAAGCCCGAGGAGAACATCCCGAAGGGGCTCGAGCTGCTGGCGCGGGAAGCGAGGCTGTGCGCGGTGTCGACGTTCTACCGGTGCGCGGCGCTGGACCGGCCCGAACAGCCCGAGTTCGTCAACGGCGTCTGCCGGGTCGAGACCGACCGGCCGGCCCGCGACTTCAAGTTCGGCGTGCTGCGGGACATCGAGCGCCGCCTGGGAAGGCACCGCACGGCGGACCGCTACGCCCCGCGCACCCTGGACCTGGACCTGCTCTTGTACGGGGACCGGGTATGGTCGGAGGACGACCTCGTGGTGCCGGACCCCGACATCCGGACGAGGCCCTTCATCGCGGTTCCCCTGTTGGAACTGGCGCCGGACCTGACCTTGCCGGACACCCTTGAACCGTTGGCGGATGTGACCGCCGCACATGACCGAAAGGGACTGCGCCCGGACCGGGCGCTCACCGAGGCGATACGCTTGGGAATGGATGATGAATCACGCGCGCGTTGAGCAGCTTATTCGAGAACTGTTGATCGAGATCGGCGAGGACCCGGACCGCAACGGGTTGAAGGGGACTCCGTCCCGCGTGGCCCGGGCCTACGAATTTCTCACCTCGGGCTATCGCACGGATCCCAAGGCGGTGGTGAACAACGCCGTGTTCGAGGCCTTCTCGAACAACATGATCATCCTGCGCGATATCGAAGTCTACAGCCTGTGCGAGCACCACATGCTGCCCTTCTTCGGCCGGGCCCACATCGGCTACATCGCCGAAGAGCACGTCATCGGATTGAGCAAGCTGGCGCGCATCATGGATTGTTTCGCCCGTCGTCTCCAGATCCAGGAGCGCCTGACTGCCCAGATCGCCCAGGCGGTGGCCGACGCCACCGGCGCGTCCGGCGTGGGCGTGGTCCTCGAGTGCCGCCACCTCTGCATGATGATGCGCGGCGTGGAAAAGCAGAATTCGCTGATGACCACGTCGTCGGTCCTGGGCAGTTTCCACGACGACCTCGCCACCCGGGAGGAGTTTCTCAAGCTCATCCGGAAACCCGTGTAGAACAGCCCGCCCCTCCGGGGAGAAGCGTCAGGACTTGCGCCAGCCGGTCTTCAATACGCGCAGGAAGTTGGCTCCCAGGATCTTCTCAGCGGTGTCGCTGCCGAAGACCTCGAGGAGGCGCTCGGTGAATCGGGGGAAGTCAGCGGGTTCGCGGAGGTCGTCGGGCGGGTCGGTGAAGCCGTCGTAATCCGAGCCGATGCCCACGGCGTCGGTCCCGCCGGCGTCGATCATCCGACGAAGGGTCTCGATAACGGGCTCGTACCCCTTCTGATTCTTGGGCGTGGTGAGGAAATAGGGCATGAGAATGACGCCGACCATGCCGCCGGTGTCGGCCACGCGTTTTATCTCTTCCGCGGTGGGATTGATGTCGTAGGGCGCCAGTTCGTGAAGTCCCACGTGCGAAAAGAGCAAGGGGCTTCGTCCGCCGTTGATGTCGAAGGCCTCTTCCCGGGCCCGCGGCGTGCAATGGGTGAGGTCGATGAGCATGCCCCGCTCGATCATGCGTTCCATGACTTGCTGCCCGAATTCGGTCAGGCCGAGGGAAAGGTCCTTGGGCCGCTTGAAGCAGCCCACCTTGCGCAGGAAGAAGTCGTGGGGAATGGCTTCGACGGGCGGGGCCACGCCGTTCTCGTAGAAATGGGCCAGGGTGAGCATGCACACGCCGCGGTCGAAGAGGACGTCCAGGTTGTCGAGCTCGCCGCCGAGGCTGTGGCCGCCTTCGACGGCATGAAGCACGGCGATGCGGTCGTCGCGCAGGGCGGCCTCGAGCTCCGCGACGGACCGGGCCACGACGGGCACGCGGCCTTTGGGTTCGCGGGCGGCGTGGGCGACGGCCTCCTCGAAATGGTCCAACGTCTCGAGGGTGACGGCGAAGGGGTCTTTGAACCCGCGGCGCACCCGCGAGATGGCGCGGGACAAACCGTCCACGATGAAACAGTCTTCGGCGAGGCCGCGCTCGGGAACGTAGACGGTGTTGACCTGAATGTCGAAGGCGCCATCCTGCAGGGAAGGCAGGCTGGTCTGGAGGGTGAACACGCCCATGCCGCGGCCGGGCCGGTGGGGCAGGTGGAACTTCTCGCCGACGAGAAAGGTCTTGAGCGAGGGATGGGCGTGCATGTCCGCCACGACGACGCGCTCGTGAAACGCGGCGGCTTCCGGAGATACCTTGGCCATGGGGGCATTATGCAGGGTGAAGGGGGCGCCGATCTATCCGGAACTTCGCGATCCTATCTCCGCACGACCCGGGGGCGGGTG
>CAYVOE010000008.1:0-7817 GCA_964452795.1 uncultured Nitrospiraceae bacterium | reverse complement strand
GCATCCGGGGGAGCGGGTGCGGCGCATCCGGATGGCGCACCACAGGCCCATATAGGTGAGCCGGCCGCGAAGGACGCGCGCCAGTTCGCCCGCCAGGGCCCCCGCCACGGAAGCGCCAAGGGGCACGTGGGACCCGTCGGGCGTACACCACACGTTGCGCTCGGCCCCGCTGAGGGCCGCCAGTACGCGCAGCTTGGGACTGGCGAACATGACGGCGAACAGGTCGTAGCGGCCGCGGCGGATGGTGGACACGAGCCGGGCCAGGGCCCGGGGATGCCCCAGCGTGTATCGTTCGAGCTCGGTCTCGACCACGGCATCGGCCCAGTCCCGGAGGGGTCCCGCCACGGTATACCCCGCGGGAACCACGGCGGTCACGTGGGCCTCGGGATGGGCCCGGTGCAGGCGTTCGAGCACCCGGGCAAAGTCGTGTCCCGGGCTGTAGAACGCGCAGATGCGCATGGTTTTCTCGGAGCCGCTCTCAGACGGGGCCACGGGCCGTTTCCTCCCGGTTCGGTTTGGCTTTGCGCGTCCGCTTCCCCATGGGCGTGGCGCGCACGGCGATCCACAGCCAGGCGTAGCGCAGGCGGGCGTTCCACCGGGCCAGGGCGCGACCGGCCAGGATCCCGAGGGCGGAGCCGTTCAACGGCCGGACCCGCCCGTCTTCGCCCCAGCATTCCCGGACGGGGCTCCCGCTGAGGGCCGCCAGGCATACCTGGCGCCGGGCGTCGACCAGCACCACGAGGCGGTCGTAACGGCGCGATCGAAGCCAGGCGACGAATCGGGCCCAACCGGCGATGTGGCGCAGCGAGAACGGAGGCCGCCGGACCCGCACCACCTCGTCGAAGAGTTGCGCCTCTTCTTCGGTCAGCACGTGTTCAGGCAGGGCCACGCCTTCGAGCCTGGCGGAGGGATGGCGGTCGCGCAGGGCCCGGAGGACGCGGCCGGCGTCGATGTGGGGGATGCAGAGGATCCCGATGGTCTGCCGAGGCTCGTTCATGTCGCGAGCCCCTCGAGCAGCGGCGGGTAGTGACGCTCGATGACCCGCTTCCAGTCGTATTGGTCTTCGACGCGTTGCCGGCCCGCGGCGCCCATGTTCCGCCGCAGATCGGCGTCGTCGAGCAGGCGCTCGAGATGTTCGGCCAGGGCACCCGCGTCAAAGCGGTCGTAGACGTAGCCCGTCTCGCCGTGGACCACGATCTCCTGGAGCCCGCCCACGCGGCCGACGCATACGGGGCGCCCCGTGGCCATGGCTTCGACGGCCACGAGGCCGAAGGGTTCCTCCCAGGTGGAAGGCACGACGCAGATGTCGGACTCGCGGTACAGACGCATCATGCTGCGGAAATCGTGCCAGCCCACGCACTGGAGCCATTCGCCGTTCCGGGTGTAGTCGGTGTCGGTGACGCGAATCTCGAAATCGCGGCGCTTGGCGGCCAGGCGCCGTCCGGCCTCGATGAGCACGTCGATCCCCTTCGAGGGGTCGTTGGCGCGCCCGCTCATGAGGATGATCTTCCGCTCGCCGAGGGCGCGCTGCGGCGGGGGCGTGTAGTCGAAGTTCGCCACGTCCACCCCGCCCGGCACCACGTGTACGTTGTCGTGGAATCCCTCGAGCTGGCCCTTCGTGATGTTGTTGTACACCACCACGGCTTTGAGCATTTCCACGGTGCGCACCAGCCGCTCGTAATAGTCGGGCGAATGGGCCCGAGTCATGAGGAATTCCTGGGTATAGCTCCCGGGCCGCCCTGTTAGAATCTCGGGCTTGAGGTGTTTCAGCGTGCACTTGCGGCAGTCGTCGGGTGTGACGAGGTAATTCTTCGGACAGGTCTCGCCGTCTTTGAACCACCGGAAATCGCGCAGGCAGGCCAGTTCATCGGCGTAATAGCGCGCCAGCAGGGGATAATGGGCGAGGGCTTCGATGACGAACGGCTTGAGGAAAAAGCCGAAGCACACGAACACGGCGTCGGGCTTCCAGGCGTCGACGGCGCGGCGAACTTCGCCGGGCAGGTGTTCGGGCGTATAGGTCTTGGGAGTGAACTCGAGGCGGGTCGCCGGGAAGGGCAGATCCGAGAGGTCGATGGCGCCTCGGTCGTAGTTCTCCTCGCTCGCCGTAAAGAACAAGTGGACGTTGTGGCCGAGGTCCTGCAGGCCGGCCGCCGTATGGTAGAGGTCGGCCGGCGCCCCCCCGAGCGGCGGCCACGAGAAGACCAGATCGACAAACGCAAGGCGCATGGTTCGCTATACCCCCCGGAGGCGGGCGCGCGACCGCCCGCATCCCTATCTAATCGAGTTTACCTCTGAATAATGCCGGGACCACGATTCAATAGTGTTTGACCGTTCCCACCCACTGGCTCCCCCCGTGGTCCATGTGGAGGACCGGCGTGCCCTCGAGACGCAGCTCGTCCCCGAAGACCTTGCGCATCTCCCGGCCGAAATCGTAGTCCGCTCCCTCGAAATGCTCGTATTCGCGGTATCGCACCCGTTCGAAGCAACTGGCCTTGACCACCTGGCAGAAGCCGATGGGCACGCCCAGGGCCTCGCGGGCACGGTACTCAGGGGCCTGGGCGACCAGGGCGTCCCAGTCGTTCCAGGGCGTGAGCTCGCCGAGCAGCACCCGTCCCGTGGTGGCGGCGTCGAGCATGTGGCGTCCGTCGGGCGCCATGAAGACGGCCTCGTCGCGTCGGGCGTCGATCTGCCGGAACATGTCCGGAGGAAGCAGGATGTCCGAGTCGAGGAGGACGATCCACTCGCCCGCGGCCGACTTCAGCGATTCGTTGATCATATAGCCCTTGCTTCGGGTCCGGTCGGGCGGGAAGGGCGACCGCAGGATCCGCAGCTCGGGATGAGCCGCCCGGAAGGAATCGATGACGTCGTCCGTGGCGTCGAGCCCGGGGACGTAGGCCACGATGACCTCGAGCCGGTCGAGCTCGATCCCTCGCTGGTGGGCGATGCTCTGGAGGGTCGCCTGAAGCCGGCGCGAGAAGCGGGTGCTCACAATGAGAATGCTGTAGCGCACGCGGTCGGGATCGGGCAGGCCCGTATGGTCGCCCTTCCAGACGTGGATCTCCTGGGTCATGATGTTGCCGTCGATGTTCCACAGGGCCAGGCGCATGGGCAGGAGCGACCCGAGCCGCAGGGGCGCGAAGTACGGCCCCGAGAACTCGGCGGGATACAGGGGATGGCCGTCGCGCAGGAGGACGTATCGTCCGTCGGCGGCGATGTGCAGGATCAGCTCGTGCGACGGCGCCACCATGGGGCACAGGATGCGCGCCCCGCCCCAGAAGGCGAAACCCACGGAGTCGGCCATGCCCCCCCCGCCCAGCGACACGGCGAAGGTGACGGGAGGCGTGTAGGGTCCGTGACCGTTGCTCAGGCGTTCGGTGTTCGAGATGGAATGCCACCGCACCGCGCCGGACATGCACTCGCAGTAGGGCCGTTCGGCGCCGTATTCGCCGGACCGGATCCGCTGATCCGGGGGACGGTTCGTCACGATGGCTTTGGCTTCGCGGGCCAGTTCCTCGAGTTCCTCGCCCAGCCGCCGACGTCGCGCGTCCACGGAATCGTAGTGTTTTCGCTGGTTCAGCGAGAAGTGAAGCGGATGGCGGATGACCTCGCCCGGCTCGGCCTGAGGCGCGAGGGCGGGCAGGAGCCGGCTTACCTCGGGGGTGATGCCGTCGCAGATCCGTACCCACCGGCACCGGGCGCATTCCGGGCCCGCCGCCCGGGGACGGGACGCCGCGACGGGCGCCTCGAGCGGTTTCAATTCTTTCGGCGTGCTCGCCGGGTGGTGGATGTGGCGCGTGTAGCGGCGCAGATAGTTCACGCCCCGATTGAGCACGGGCAGGTACACGTACAGGATCTTGGAGAACCAGTCGTCGAGCGGGTTCCACCACGTCTGGTTCCGCGCCAGCATGAGGGCGATGGCTCGGCCGGCGGCGCGGGGCTTGCGCCCGTACAGGCGGCGGGCGGTGTCGTAAGCGCCTTCCACGTACTGCTGGTGGTCGAGGAAGAACTGGGGCGAGTTGCCGGCCCGAACGCGGTTCTCCTCCGTCACGTGGCAGAAGGGCAGCCCGTAGAGATTCGACTCGATCCCCCGGGCGTCGACGGCCGCGGCCAGGGCGTTCATGGACCCAACCGAGTTGTCCGGCAGCGGCGAAAGGGGCGCCCGGGAAAAGGGATCTGACAGGCCGACGTTGACGGCCACCGCGCCCCACGACGCCATCCGGTCCGCCAGGGCTTCCGGATCGAAGTCGCCCGCGAAGGGGGGCGTCCACTGCACCCGCAGCGGCACATCGGCCTTGCGGCACGCGTCGACCCAGGTCTCGAGGTGCGGCGCATCCGATCCGGCCGGGCACAGGAATACGTCGTGAAGCTTCAAGGCCTCGAAGACTTCCTGTGCGGGAGGCGGATGGACGGCGTCGGTTCGCAACGACAGGGTGAGCCAGGGGGGAACCGCCGGCAGGGCGTCCCGGCCGAATTCGATGAGCTCGCCCAGCCACGCCGGGGCCTCGGCATAGAGGAGCAGGTCGACCTTTTCGGTCTTGTACAGGGTACGGCTGAGCCGCATCCACCGATGGAGGTCGACCTCGCGGTAGAACTCGCCCCGCCCGTTGTGCAGGGGGATGAGCCCGCGGGTCGGCCGAATCCGCCCGTGGATGAAGCCCTCATCTCCGCTCAGGCGATGCGGGTTCTCCAGGAAATGCGAACGAACAGCCAGGATGGACCGTAACCTCTCTAAGATGCCGCGCCCACGACAGTTGCGTCAATTGATGAATCCTATACGTCGAGTCGCAGGAGAGTCAACCGAAGACGTCCCCCGGCGCCCGGTTCCTTTAGGAGAAACGCCCGCGATCGAGCCCTTTTATTCCCGCCTATCCGGGACTCAATGTTCCGCATAAAGCGTTGGAGGGAAGGAGGTGGCTTGGGCGTCCCGCCCGGGAGAATCGAAGCAATTTCCGATGAACAACCCGGCCGGGACGGCCAAGCCGCCGGGGAAGCCTTTGATACCTCCCGGGTTGCGTGGTACGATTGAGGGAGGGCCCAGGGGCCTCGGTTGACCTTTCATACGGGATGGGTTTCATGTCGATTACGTCCTCGAACCCGGTGGCGCGCATCCGCGCCTGGGACCAGGGGCAAGGTGCGGGACCTCACCGCATCACCCTGTTCCCGACGAACCTGTGCAACCTGCGGTGCCGCATCTGCTGGCAGCGTTGGGCGGACTACGACAAGAGCGGCAAGTCCGAGTTGTCGGACGAACGCCTGCTCGAGCTGGTCGACGAAGGGGCCGCGCTCGACGTCCGGGAGTGGTACTTCGTGGGCGGAGGCGAACCGCTGGCCCGGGCACGCGTGGTGATTCCCATGTGCGAGAAGATCCGCGCCCGGGGCATGAACGGGGCCATCCACACCAACGGGACCCTGTTCAAGACGGAATGGCTCGAGACCCTCTGCCGCATCGGCTGGCGTACGGTGCGGGTCAGCCTCGACGGGCCCACCCGGGAGATCAACGACGACATCCGCAGCGGCGGCTTCGACAAGGCCACGGCGAACATCCGCGAATTGACGCGGATCAAGCGGGAAATGGGCGTCGAATATCCCAAGATCAGCCTCTACTGCACCCTCACCTCCACGAACTTCGACGGGCTCGAGGACTTCGTGCGGCTGGCCCATGAACTGGGCTGCGACGACGGGGTGGGCATTTCGGCCCTCATCATCGAGGGCGAGGAGTGCAAGCACTACGAGCTCACGGCCGAGCAGCAGAAAGAGCTGGGCGAGCATATCCGCCGCGCCATGGCGCTGGCCGAAGAGCTGGGCGTGCCACACAATTTCCAGGATTACCTCGACGAGGCCGAACTGGTGGCCCGCACCATGCACATGGAGATGCACAGCGACCACTTCATCCCCTCCTCGGCTCCCGGTATCGAAGGCGCCATGTGCTTCGAACCCTGGAAGAGCGCGTCCATACTGCCCGACGGGCGCATGGGCCCCTGCTGCGCCTTCTTTGAAGAGGGCGTCCCTTCCGTGAAAGACCGTTCCCTGGCCGAGGTCTGGCGCGGCTCGTACATGACCCGCGTCCGCACGGGCATGCTCGACGGCAACCCGCCGGACTACTGCAAGCGGTGCCCGTCGAACCTGTATCTCCACAAGGAGCGAGACCGGGCCGCCTTCGCCGCGTTCCTCCGAGAGAACCGGTCCTGGGAGAGCGCCAGCGCGGGCAAGCGCGCCGCCATCGCCGCGACGAAAGTGGCCTCGAGCTTCCGGCGCCACGGCGTCCGCAAGGCCCTGCAGCGCGGTTGGGAATGGGTACAACTACGGCGGGCCACCGTCCGATAAGAGAGCCTCTTGCCGAAGGGCGAGGTCCGGCTTTGGATCCGCTGACCGGGTAGCTTCGTCCTTCTCCCGGACAGCGGACGGCACGGATCGGCGGGCGGAACGCGGGCCGACGAAACCTTCTCCTCTTCCCTCCCTTGGATTGGCTTCATGCCGTGGGGTAATCTGTGGGGAGGCATCCCGACGGATTCGAGCACCATGGGATTGCACCGCCGGGACAGGGGCCGCGAGAGGAGGACGAAGCGATGAACGACGTGAGCCGCCGGCAGTTTCTGCAGATGTCGTCCGGGGCGGCGCTGGGCGCGGGCCTGATGACGAGCACGCGCGCCATGGCTCAAGCCGAGGAGCCGGCGCCGGCCGTGTCGCCCAACGAGCGAATCGTAATCGGTTTCGTGGGCGTGGCGGGCCGCGGTTTCGGGCACATATCCTGGTTCGGCCGACACCCGGACGTCGAGATCGGCGCCGTGTGCGACGTGTACGACGAGCATCTGAACCGCGCCGTCGAGATGGCGCCGAGCTTGTCCGTCAACCAATCAAAACCCAAGGGATACAAGGATTTTCGCAAGCTGCTCGAGCAGCGGGACCTGGACGCCGTGGTGGTGGCCACACCGCCCCACTGGCACGCCCTGGTCAGCATCCATGCCTGCGACGCCGGCAAGGACGTGTACTGCGAGAAGCCCATGGCCCTGGCGCCGCGGGAATGCCGCGCCATGGTCGACGCGGCCCAGCGCAACGAACGGGTCACCCAGGTCGGCACCCAGATCCACGCCGGGGAGAACTACCACCGCGTGGTCGAGCTGGTCCGTTCGGGCATGCTGGGCCGGATCTCGGCGGTGCGCACCTCGCTGGCGCTGAACGAGGCGCCCCAGGGCATCGGAAACCCACCCGACACCAATCCCCCTCCCGGCCTGGACTGGGACATGTGGCTGGGGCCTCTGGATTGGATGCCTTTCAACTGGGGCAAGTTCAAGGCCGGTCATCACCGCTATTTCGCCGAGCTGGTGGGAAGCTGGCTCCACGAGATGGGCCCCCACATCGTGGATCTGCCTTTCTGGGCGCTGAAACTGGGGGTTCCCCTCTCGGCGACGGCCGTGGGCGGCAAATTCGCCACCTACGACATCAGCACCATCCCGGACACGATGGAAGTGATCTACGAGTATCCCGGGTTCGTGTTGACGTGGTCCAATACGTGCGGCAACAGTTTCGGCGGGATCTTCAACGCGCCCCCCTTCCAGGACCACGAGGCCCACAACATCACGAGGCGGCACGGGACCGTGTTCCAGGGCGACAAGGGCACCCTTTGCGCCAACTACAACGAATACCGGATCATCGGCGAGGCCGACCGCCTCGACAATGTGGAAGAGCCGCCCAAGACCCTGCCGCGATCGCCGGGCCACGAGCGGGAGTTCCTCGACTGCATCAAGTCGCGGCAACAGCCGAGCTGTTCCTTCGAGGCCCATTATCCGCTGGCCGTGACCCTCAACCTGGGCAACATC
>CAYVOE010000007.1:0-29877 GCA_964452795.1 uncultured Nitrospiraceae bacterium | reverse complement strand
TACATTCTGAAGTGGAACGAGTTCAACGCGCCGCTGCAACGCAACGTGACGATCGACGAGGTGGGCGGCGCCGCACTCTACCTGCTGAGCGATCTGGGCCGGGGCGTGACCGGCGAGGTGCATCATGTCGACTGCGGCTATCATGTCGTCGGAATGATGAATCCGCATCGGGCGAAGGAGACCGCCGCCCTGCTGTCCGAATTCGTGGACAAGCCCTGACATGGCCGGGAACAGCTTCGGCGAGCTGTTCCGGTTTACGACCTGGGGAGAGAGCCACGGGCCGGCGATCGGCTGCGTCGTCGACGGCGTGCCGCCGCGCATCCCGCTACAGGAATCGGATATCCAGCACTGGCTCGACCGTCGCCGGCCGGGACAGTCGCGCTACACCACCCAGCGGCGCGAGCCCGACCGGGTCCGGATCCTGTCCGGCGTCTTCGAGGGGGTCACGACCGGCACGCCGATCGCTCTCGTCATCGAGAACGTCGACCAGCGTTCCAAGGACTATGGCGACATTGCCGATCGCTTCCGGCCGGGGCACGCCGACTACACCTACTGGCGCAAATACGGGATCCGGGACTATCGCGGGGGCGGCCGCGCCTCGGCGCGCGAGACCGCCATGCGGGTTGCGGCCGGTGCCGTCGCGCGGAAGGTTCTGGAGGCGATCCTGGGGCCGGACGTGACGATCCGCGGTGCTCTGATCCAGGTCGGCGCCCGGAAGGTAGACCGAGGGCGCTGGAACTGGGCGGCGGTGCAGGCGAATCCGTTCTTCTGCCCCGATCCCGAGACGGCGGCGCTCTGGGCAGAGGATCTCGATGCCATTCGCAAGGCCGGCTCCTCGGTGGGTGCCGTGATCGAGGTGGTCGCAAGCGGCATTCCCGCCGGCCTGGGCGAACCGATCTACGGGAAGCTCGATTCCGATCTGGCGGCGGCGCTGATGAGCATCAATGCGGTGAAGGGTGTCGAGATCGGCGACGGCTTCGCCGCTGCCGCGATGCGCGGCGAGGACGCGCACGACGAGCTGCGCCGGGGCAATGACGGCGGCGTGCGCTTCACCTCGAACCATGCCGGCGGCATCCTCGGCGGCATCTCGTCGGGCCAGGACATCGTCGCCCGCTTTGCCGTTAAGCCGACCAGCTCCATTCTCATTCCTCGCCGCAGCGTCACCGCGGCCGGCGAGGAGATCGAGGTCGCGACAAAGGGCCGCCACGACCCGTGCGTCGGCATTCGCGCGGTTCCGGTCGGCGAGGCGATGATGGCCGTGGTGCTCGCCGACCATCTGCTGCGCTTCAGGGCGCAATGCGGATTTCAGGCGACCCCATGAAAGATCGAGGCGGCAGGAGCAGGGATTCGAGCATGGCCGATGACCGCGTCATGGCGCTGCCGGTTCCGGACGAGGCCGGGCTCGATCCGGCGACGCGCGATTATTTCGCTCGCTGTCGCGAGAAGATCGGCTTCGTTCCGAACGTATTCCGAGCCTATACGGTCCGGCCCGAGCGCTTCCGCAAATATCAGGCATGGCGCAACGACCTGATGCGTGCCGAAGGCGGCCTCGAGGCGGTCGAGCGGGAAATGATTGCGGTCGTCGTCTCGTCAGCGAACCGCTGTCACTATTGCCTGGTCGCACATGGGGCCGTCTTGCGCCAGCTCACCGCCGATCCGGGACTCGCGGACACGCTGGCACTGAACTACCGCGCTGCGCCGCTCTCCGGACGGCACCGGGCGATGCTCGATTTCGCATGGAAGCTCACACTGCAGTCGAACGAGGTGGACGATACCGATCGTCAGCGCCTACGTGCCGTCGGCTTCAACGACGACGACATCTTCGACATCGTCGAAGTGGCGGCCTTCTACAACATGAGCAACCGCTTCGCGGTCGGTCTCGGCATACGGCCGAACGCGGAGTATTACGGAATGGGCCGTTGAGATAGCGGCGCGTCCGCGGGGGGCCGCGCCCGCGACCCGATGGGGCCGTTGCGGCCGCCGGTGCGCACGGGTGGCGAGGAACATCCGACGCCCGCGCCCGTGCCGTATGCGGCAGCGGGAACCAGGGCCCGCCATCAGGCGACCGGACTGCACCCGAGCCGCGCCGCTAAACGTTGGACCCCGGAGATCGATACTCCAACGGCCCGTCCCGGCCTCCGCCGTATTTGTCGGGAAGCTTCGGCTGCGGCTCGGGATGGAAGATCCGCTCGCGCTTATCCGGGCTCGGGTCGGTCGGGATCTGCATGACGACACCGCTGTTCCGCTCTTCGGCATCGCGCATCGCCTGGTGGAGCTCGCGCGCGGTCTGCTCGTGCCAGGCGAGCTTGTAGTACCGCGGCTCGGGGACTTCCGGTAGCTGAAGCCAGAGATAGATGGCCTCGCCCTCGCGAAGCTGTGCCCCGAGGACCTTCGCCTCCTGGCCGGCGGCAGCGAGAACGGCGAGGCCGACCGGCTTGGGCCTCGACAGAAGATCGCTCATGCTCGCGTAGGCGACCGGGACAAAGCCGGCCATGACGCCCAGCGCGGCGAGCTTGATCCAGAGCTTCCGCGGCGCCCAGAGCGCAATCGAGGTCAGCACCGCCGCAAGCACCATGGCAAGGACGAAGAACTGAGTGAGCTCGATCATGACCGGTATCCCGAACGAAGCTGCTTGGGCAGGCTATGAACACTGCCGGGTACGAGGTCTCCGGCCTCCGTCAGCGAAAAGCGGAACACCGTCAGCTCCTGGCCGGTCCGGTCGAGGCCCGCTTCTGCCGTCAGAACCTGCCGCGACTCCTGACGCTCTCCCGATTTCACACTGACCACGAGGCGGACCGGCACCGGCGCCACCTGTGTCGCGTTCCGGTAGAGGTGCAGATTGACCGTGTATTCCCCGGCGGGAATGCCGCGACTGTAACTGACCTCGTAGTTCAGCTTCGTGGCGTCGGCAACCTGGCCGAGATCATCCCGCAGCAGATTGAAGAACCGGCCCGACTTGTTGGAGTAACCGACCGGCGTATCGCCGGGTGCCTGGACCCAAAGATCGACGTCGACATCGAGATCCTCCGGCCAGACCGCCTCCACCATGATGTTCCCCGGCGGATCGACCACAGCCTTGGCGTCCCCGGGCGGATTGATATGCGGCAGCAGCAGCACCACGATCGCCACGAACCCGGCAAGCGCCAGCATGATCATGTCGCGGAAGACGGTCCCCCCGGCATCGTCGTCGAACTGGTCAAGGCCGTTCATGACGCTCGCCTCGGGCCACGATCGTGGTGATCAGGGTCACCGTTCCGGTGGTCAGCACCTGGTAATTGGCGCCGAGCCAGATGTTCAGCACCGCCCCGACCAGCGTCGTGTAGAGGGCGACCGACATGCCTTCGATCAGCCCCGAAACCATAGGGCTGACGGTGGCGACGTCGTTCGCGTTTTCGGGATCGACCCCCGACAGCGCCATGATGAAGCCGATAACGGTGCCGATCAGGCCCAGAAATACGAGCGAATCGGCCAGGATCTTGACGACCCGCACGCGAGAGGAGAGCTTGAACCGCAGGGTCGAGGCGGCGATCGACCGTGCCCCGGCATCGCGGCCGGCGACCTCGGCCATGTAGGCAGCCGCCCTTGAGCCCGGCGGGGGTATCGGCTGCTTGGCCGCATTCAGTTCCCGGCTCGTCTTCCAGACCTTGTGCGCGCAGATCGCCCAGCCGGCCACGAATACGGCCGCAATCCCGACCACGAGCCGCGTCGGGTCCGCGGCCAGAACGGTATCGATCCAGCCGTTCAGGTATGCCGCCGCTATGAAGGCGGCCCCGACGATGTTGAGCAAAGCGAACCGCAGCAACAAGAGATAGGCCTGCGGCGATGCCCCCTCGGCCACCGCCGGGCCTGCGGTAGCAATGGGGACCCGCTTCGGCCGGGGTCCGGGGAGCACGGTTCCGTGCATGGCGATTTCCTTTCGCACCACCTCGCCGGCCCAGCGGCACTTCGGTCGCAGCGACCGCCACATTCGCGCCGACCGTCCAACGCTGCGCCGAAGCCGCAATCTTCTCGTTCCGCCCGGAGCCGGCCGGACGCAGACATGCGGTCTGGGGCGCGGTTGCTGCCGCTGCGGCGGCCTGCCCCGCCGCCCGACGGTCGCCCGGTGAGCACACGAGAGCTTCCGGTCGGGGCGGAAATCGGCGGTGCCGCCGATGGGCCTGGGAGCATAACCGCAGGACCCCCTTGCGGTTCCCGAACAGGTGTGGTCCGGATTCGAATCAGGACGTCTGACGCAGGACCGCTCTCAGCAGATCGAGCAGATCGACGACCCGGGCCACGTAGTGATCGGCGACGGCATACCGACTGTCGCCCTGGCCCTTCAGTTCCCGCTCGAGACAGTCGATCAGCCGGTCGAGCCGGCGGTGATGCAGGCCGAACCGAGCCTGGACCGGGTCGGTCAGTATGCCCGAGACGGCACCGAAGACCGCGGGCAGGACGATCAGACCGGTGGTGATGCCCGCAGTCAGGCCGACCGACGGTGCCGCGGGAAACAGGCCATACCAGAAGCCGCCGAGCCCGGCCCCGAGCGGAAAGCTGAGAACGGCCGCCTTATGGGCCAGAGCCTGCGCCAGGATCGGCCCGAGAGACAGCGCTCCCGGGGTCCACTGCTTGAAACCGACAGCACCGATCCCAAGCGCGACCAGCGCGTTCGCGAGATCGGCAGCGGCGATGCGCGTGCCGGTATACGTCTCCAGCGAGTCGGTCAGCCACGCACGGAAAGCGGGATCGCTACCCCTCCGGCCGAGCGCCTGCAGCACGCCATGCAGCGCCGCCGCCATCCGAGGATCGCCCAAGATCTCCTCCGCAAGCGCATCGCGTGAGGAACGCCGCCCGGGCTGCGCGTAGGGCAATTCCAGCAGCTCGGTCATCAGCCGCCATTCGAGTTCCCGCGCGACGTCCGAGATCAGAAACAGCCGGCGCGCCGCAAGCCAGGCGGCGGTCTTCTTCCAGCCGGCGGCATGCGCCCCGGACACAGCGATCCGGCGCAGCAGATCGGGGAGTGCAAGCCCCAAATTCGCCGGCGCCCGCAGCAGATCCCAACCGAGCGCATGACGATGCAGTCGCAAGGTGCCGCGGAAAGCGAAATTCTGCTCAACGAAGCGGGGGATCGCCCGACGGCGCGCCACGATGTACCGATCCACCGCGTCCCGCACGATGGCCTGTACGAGATCGCCATCGACCGGGACGGGCAGATCCGCCTGGCCCCCCTCTCCGGCCGAAATTCCGTACATCGCGCGAAGCGCCTCCAGCAATCCGGCTGAAGATGGGAGGCGCCGCCTAGCGCTGCAACAGAGCGGCCAGTTCCAGATGCGGCGACCACAAGAACTGGTCCACGGGGCGGATCCGCTCCAACCGAAAGCCAGCTTCGGCAAGGCGCCGGGCGTCGCGTGCGAAGGTGACCGGATTGCAAGAAACGTAAATGAGCCGCCGGACCCGGGAACGCGCAATGCCCTCGATCTGCTCGGCAGCACCTGTGCGTGGCGGATTCACGAGCAGGCAACGGCTCTCCTTGAAATCGGACGGGTCGATTGGACGCCGGACCAGATCGCGCTGCTCCGTCCGAGCGAGACCGTCCAGCCCGGCACGCCGAATTGCCGCGCCCAGGGCTGCCGCCATGGCGCCGTTGCCTTCGTATGCCCTGACCTGCCGGCCGGCCGCGGCAAGCGGCAACGTGAAGGTGCCGGCCCCCGCGAAAAGCTCGGTAGTACCGTCCTCGGCCCAGGTCGTGACGAATTCGGTCAGTGCCGCCTCGCCCACCGCGCTCGCCTGGAGAAAGCTGCCGGGAGGCAGATCGACCGCGACACCGCCGAAGCTCGCCCGCACCGGTGCCTGCTGGATGATGGGTTCCGGTGGCTCCAGATCGGATCGGCGCCACGTAATGCGCGCGATGTCCTCTTCCCGCGCAAACGCCGCGATACGCTGGCGCAGCGACAGCGTGGGCGTGAAGGGGGCAATAACACCGAGATCGACCGTCCCCGCGAGCTCCAGCACAGCCACATCCAGCCGTTGCCCCGGACGGAGTGCCTCCGCGAGGAGCGCGCGGAGCGGCGGCAGCAGCGCGACCAGTCGTGGGGTCAGTACGGGACAATGCTCGAGATCCACGACGACATGACTGTTCGGTGCGTTGAAGCCGAGCGTGAGGCCGCCACGCCGCCCGACCGCCGCGAGCCGGGCGCGCCGCCGCGAGCCGGGCGGCGTTCGTGTGAGCGGCTCGAACACCGGACTCGTGAACCCTTGCCGGTGCAGTCCGATCTTCAGCGTCTCCAGTTTCCAACGCGCATAGTCCCCATCCTCAAGGTGTTGAAGCGAACACCCGCCGCATCTCTCGAAATGCGTGCAGGTGGCCGGCTTGCGGCTCGCAGCGTCCTCGAAGCGTTCGAGGACATAGCCATCGAACCCGCCACCCCGCCGGGGAGACAGGCGCACCCGGACACGTTCGCCCGGAAGCGCATAAGGCACGTAGACGGGCAGCCCATCGAGCCGGGCGATGCCGCCTCCGCGACCGCCCAGATCGGTGATCAGGAGGTCCGTGACCGTGGCGGTGGTCGGGCGCAATACCCGCCGTGACCTAGCCCTCGTCACTTCGACGTGCCGCGATCAGGAATTCCGTATTCCCTTCCGGGCCCTTGATCGGGCTCTCGACGATGCCGAGGACCGACCAACCGGGGAGTCCGCCGAGCCAGCCGGCGATGCGCTCGCACACCTCCCGGTGCCGTTCGGGATCGCGCACCACGCCGCCCTTTCCCACCCGCGCGCGGCCGACCTCGAATTGCGGCTTGATGAGGGCAAGCAGCCGCGCGCCGGGACATGTCAGCGAGAGGGGGGCCGGAAGCACTGTCTCGAGGCCGATGAAGCTCGCGTCGCAGACGACCAGATCGATCGCGTCCGCCACCTGTCCGCGATCGAGATAGCGTGCATTGGTGCGCTCCAGCACAACCACGCGCGGATCCTGCCTCAGCTTCCAGGCCAGCTGCCCATGCCCGACATCGACGGCGTACACCCTGGCGGCGCCGCGGCTCAGCAGCACGTCGGTAAAGCCGCCGGTGGAAGCCCCCACATCCAGGCAGACGAGCCCGGCGGGATCGATCGCGAAGTGATCGAGGGCATGAACCAGCTTCAGGCCACCGCGCGAGACCCAGGGGTGGGCCTGCCCCCGCACCTCGATCGGCATATCCGCTGCGACCGACTGCCCCGCCTTCTCCAACCGCCGCCCGCCGCTGAAAACGAGCCCGGCGAGGACGAGCGCTTGCGCCCGACTGCGACTCTCGGCGAGGCCGCGATCGACAAGGAGCTGGTCTAGGCGCGTCTTCGGCGCCTGCACGGTTCCGGTGCGCCGACTTTCAAGCGCCCTCTTCCGTTGCACGTTCACTGCTATTCAGACCGGCTGGCATCTGCGCGCTCATCGCGTCAGGCCCGCGCGGGCGCCTCCGCGGCGGCGTGTCCCAGCGCCGCAAGAGCCGTCCGCACGATCGCTGCAGCGTCCAGGCCGGCCAGCTCGTATTGCCGTTCGGGCTTGTCGTGGTCGATGAACACGTCCGGCATGACCATCGGACGGATCCGAAGGCCCGCGTCGAGCAGGCCCTGCTGCGCCAGCAGTTGCAGAACCTGCGAACCGAAGCCGCCCACCGAACCTTCTTCGATCGTGATCAGCACCGAATGTTCTCGGGCGAGCTGGCGAATCAAGGCCTCGTCGAGCGGCTTGGCGAAGCGCGCGTCCGCCACGGTCGCGGAGAGGCCGCGCGCCTGGAGCTGCTCCGCCGCGGCCAGACATTCTTGCAGGCGTCCGCCATAGCTCAGCAGCGCCACCGCGGTCCCTTCGCGGAGAATGCGACCGCGGCCGATCTCCAGCGGTTCCGCCGGATCGGGGATCGCTACGCCGATCCCTTCGCCGCGCGGATACCGGAAGGCGCAAGGCCCTTCGTCCCACCGGGCCGCCGTGGCGACCATGCGACGCAACTCCGCCTCGTCCGCGGCAGCCATGAGCATGAAATTCGGAAGGCAGCCGAGATACGCGATGTCGAACGCGCCCGCATGCGTTGCGCCGTCGGCCCCGACATAGCCGGCACGGTCAATTGCGAACCGGACGGGGAGGTTCTGGATCGCAACGTCGTGCACGACCTGATCATAGGCGCGCTGCAAGAACGTCGAATAGATCGCGGCGAAGGGCCGGTAGCCCTCGGCGGCCAACCCTGCCGCGAACGTGACCGCGTGCTGCTCGGCAATGCCGACATCGAAGCAGCGATTCGGAAAGCGTTGGGCGAAGAGGTCGAGTCCGGTGCCGTTGGGCATCGCGGCGGTGATGGCGACGATGCGGTCGTCGCGTTCCGCTTCGGCGATCAGACCTTCGGCAAAGACCTTCGTGTAGGACGGCGCTTTCGCAGCGCTCTTGACCTGAACGCCGGTGATGACGTCGAACCGGCTAACACCATGATACTTGTCTGCGGCGGCCTCCGCGGGCGGATATCCCTTGCCCTTCTGGGTCACCACATGCACGAGCACCGGCCCCGGCTCCCGGCTTGCCCGCAGATTGCGCAGAACGGGCAACAGGTGCTCAAGGTTATGTCCGTCGATCGGGCCGATATAGTAGAAGCCCAGCTCTTCGAACAGCGTCCCGCCCGTGAGAAGCCCACGGGCATATTCCTCGGCCCGCTGGGCCGCCTGCTTGACCGGACGCGGAAACTTCTCTGCCAGGAGCTTGCCGACGTGTCGGAGCGACCGGTATGACTTGGACGAAATGAGTCGGGAGAGATAGGCGCTCATCGCCCCGACCGGCGGCGCGATCGACATGTCGTTGTCGTTGAGGATGACGATCAGCCGGCTGTGCATCGATCCGGCATTGTTCATCGCCTCGTAGGCCATGCCGGCGCTCATCGCGCCGTCGCCGATGATACAGATGACGTCATTGTCCCGACCGTCGAGATCCCTGGCGACGGCCATACCGAGACCGGCCGAGATCGACGTCGAGCTGTGTGCCGCACCGAACGGATCGAACTCGCTTTCGGAGCGTCGGGTGAACCCGGAAAGGCCGCCTCCCTGCCGCAGGGTCCGGATGCGGTCGCGGCGCCCGGTCAGAATCTTGTGCGGATAGGCCTGGTGCCCGACGTCCCAGATCAGCCTGTCGCGCGGCGTGTCGAAGACGGCATGGACTGCGACGGTCAGCTCGACCACGCCAAGGCTGGCGCCAAGATGACCACCCGTAATCGATACCGCATCAATCGTCTCTTGCCGCAACTCGGCCGCAAGCTGCTCGAGCTGATCATCGGTGAAATTGCGCAGATCAGCCGGCACCTCCACGCGGTCGAGCAGAGGCGTTTTCGTGTTGGGGATGGTCAATCGATGCCTCCTCAGACCTTGCGTTCGATCACGAAACGGGCGGTCGCGCGGAGCAGTCCCGCTTCCGCACCGAACACATCCAAATGCGCAACGGCCTGATCGGCCAACATGCGAGCCTGCTCCCTCGCACCCTCAACTCCGAGCAGCGCAACGACCGTTGCCTTACCCGCGGCACCATCCTTGCCCACCCGCTTTCCGGTCTCCTCCTCCGTTCCCTCTGCATCTAGGAGATCGTCGGCAATCTGAAAGGCAAACCCGATGTCATGAGCGAATGCGTAGAGGGCCGCCCGTGCCTCCTCCCGCGCGTTGGCCAGTATCGCGCCGGCACCGCACGAGAAGGCGATCAGCGCACCCGTCTTCAGGCGTTCCAGCCGGGCAACGCCGCCGATGTCGCTCTCGGCACCCGGCGCCCGGAGATCCAGCATCTGCCCTCCGACCATGCCGCGCGCCCCGGCCGCTGCTGCCAGATCGCGGATCAAGCTGCACCGGATTTCGGGATCCCAATGCGTCTCGCCGTCCGCGAGAACCTCAAATGCGAGCGCCTGCAGCGCATCCCCGGCGAGAATCGCCGTCGCCTCGTCGTACTTGATGTGAACGGTGGGGCGGCCACGACGCAGATCGTCGTCGTCCATGGCCGGGAGATCGTCGTGAACGAGCGAATAGCTGTGTACCAGCTCCACCGCGGCAGCAACCCGCAAGGCGCTCCGGTCCGGAACACCGAACATCCGCGATCCCGCCAGCACGAGGAACGGCCTGAACCGCTTGCCGGGCCCCAGCGCAGCGTAGCGCATCGCCTCGTGCAGAACCGCTTCCGGCCCGGCCGGTTTCGGCAAGACACGGTCCAGAATTGCGTCTACGGCCGCAGCGGCACTCGAGAGTTCCCGAGCGAGGCGCGCCGGCGTCACTTCCATCGGCAGGGCCCGCCTCAGGCCGGCTCGAACGGCGCGACCGCCGCGGTGCCGTCGCCGGCGATCGCGATCCTCTCGACGCGCTCGGTCGCCTCACGCAACTTTTCTTCGCAATGCCGTTTAAGCGCTGCGCCACGCTCATACGCCGCGATCGCATCTTCCAGGGAAATTCTCCCCTGCTCGAGCCGGCTGACGATCTGCTCGAGTTCTCCGAGCGCCTGCTCGAAGCTCAAGGAAGCGATCTCAGGCGCAACGCCGGGCTCACTCATTAGGCATACTCTCTCGCAAGCCGATCCGGCGCGAGGACCGGCCAAGCTGTCCCGCCTGCCATTCCGACAATGGGCCGGAGTCCCTCCAGCGGGCTCGGATCAATCCAGAATTCTCTACTCTCACACAAACGCATGGAGTCGCAAGCGCCCCTCCCAGAAAAGCGGTGTCAGCCCGTCATCAGAACACGGACATGGGCAGCCACACTCGCGGCCAAGCTCTCAAGATCGTAGCCACCTTCGAGAACCGAAACGACACGGCCGTGACAATGACGCGCCGCAAGTTCAAGAAGCTTCTCGGTAACCCAGGCGAAATCCTCCGCCACCAGATGCAGGCTGGCCAATGGATCGGCGCTGTGTGCATCGAAGCCAGCGGAGATGAGCAGCATGTCCGGCCGGAACTCCTCCAGTGCAGGCAACACGCGCTCCAGCATAGCGTGACGGAAATCATCGCCCGTAGCGCCCGGAGGAAGCGGCGCGTTGACGATGTTTCCGACACCGCGTTCGTTACGGCTGCCGGTCCCCGGAAAAAGCGGCATCTGATGGGTCGAGGCGTAGAAGAGGCGTGCATCCGTCTCGAAGGCAGCCTGTGTGCCATTGCCATGATGCACGTCGAAGTCGACCACGGCGACCCGCTCCAATCCGTGCGCGGCGCGCGCGTGCAGTGCCCCGATCGCCACATTGTTGAACAGACAGAAGCCCATCGCCCGGTAGGGTTCGGCATGATGGCCGGGCGGGCGCACCGCGCAGAACGCGTTGCTGGCCTCACCGGCGACGACCGCATCCACCGCAGCCCGGACGGCGCCTGCGGCGCGGAACGCCGCCTCGCCCGACCCGGGGGAGATCACCGTGTCCGGGTCGAGGCGAGCGTAGCCGGATGCCGGGATCGCGGCGAGCACCCGATCGACATAGGGCTGCGGGTGGACACGGGTCAGTTCCTCCGGACCGATCAGCGGCGCTTCACGCCGCTCAAGGAGACTGAACTCCCGGCCCTGGAGGGCATCCAGGACCGCACGCAGCCGCGCGGATCGCTCCGGGTGGCCGGGCGCCGTGTCGTGACCGTGACAGGCCTCGTGCGTGTAGAGCAATGTCGTCATGCGGAAGCGATCCCGTTTCGGCTCGTCGCTACATCTAATGCGGCACAGCCGGTTGACAAACCGAGGCGCGTGACGGCGCTATGCCCGTCGACCCTGCGTCGGAGTGACCGTCATGAGCATGACAAGCTGCGATTTTCTGGTGATCGGTGCCGGTATCGCGGGGGCGTCCGCCGCCTACCGCCTTGCCGAACGTGGAACGGTGATCCTTCTCGAACGCGAGGACCAGCCCGGCTATCACACAACGGGCCGGTCGGCGGCACTCTACAGCAAGCGCTACAAGAATCCGCTCATTCGCGGGCTCGCCATTGCCAGCGGTCCCTTCTTGGAGAACCCGCCTCCCGGATTTGCCGAGCACCCGCTGCTTACGCCGCGCGGCCTGCTCGTGATCGGCCGGGCCGATCAACGGGATGCATTGTCCCGTCAGTTCACGCCGGAGCAGTTCGCCGCCGGGATCGTGCGCGAGCTGTCGGTCGCTGACGCGCTGGACCTCGCACCTCACCTCGACCCGACCTATCTTGCCGCGGCCATGTATCTCCCGGACGCGCAGGATATCGACGTCAACGGGCTTCATGCGGGATTCCTAAGGGGCCTGCGGAGTCGAGGCGGCCGCCTCGTCACCGGTGCCGGCGTCCAGGCCCTGCGCCGAACGGCGGGACTCTGGCATGCGATGACACCCGCGGGCGAATTCGCTGCGCCGATCGTGGTCAATGCCGCCGGAGCCTGGGTGGACGAAGTGGCGGAGCTGGCGGGCATTCCGCCGCTCGGCATACGGCCGCTGCGGCGAACGGCGATCACGGTCGATCCGCCGGACGGCATGGATCCGGCGCGATGGCCGATGGTGATGGACGCGGAGGAGGCGTTCTACTTCAAACCCGAAGCGGGGCGCGTTCTCGTATCGCCTTGCGACGAGACGCCGATGCAACCGCACGACGTGCAGCCGGACGAGATCGACATCGCCGTGGCGGTCGAGAGACTGGAGCGCGCGTCGATCATCCGCGTACGCCGCATCACCCACCGCTGGGCCGGCCTGCGCAATTTCGTCAAGGATCGGATGCCCGTTGCCGGAATGGCGCCGGGAGCCGAGGGCTTCTGCTTCCTCGCCGGCCAAGGCGGCTTCGGCATCATGACCTCCGAAGCCTTGGGGCGTGCGACCGCTGCCATCTGCACGAACGACGCCCTCCCCACAGACCTGACCGCGAACGGCGTCACCGTCGAGGCACTCTCTCCAGCACGGTTGGAAAGCGCGGCCACAGCAACGGATCCAACCTGAGCCGTCACTTCCAGCCGTCACCATGCGGGGCGTGCACGGCGAAATCAGCCGGCTGACCCTTTTTCTCCGCAGCCTGCGGGCAATGCGGAGTGCCGAACGGCTGGCGACGCTCGATCTACCCTGGTGGTGCTTCGCCGCGATCCAGCGAGTCGAGCGGTTTCTCGACGCCCGTCGCGGCACGGCGGTTGCGTTCGAGTACGGTCCCGGGGCCAGCACCTTATGGCTCTCCCGGCGCTGTCGGCGTGTCTCTTACGTCGAACACGACGCCGGCTGGGGTGAGCATCTGCGGGCGTTGACCGCGTCGGCCGGCAATATCGAGGGCCGGATCGTTACACCCCGGCCCGCCATGCCGAGCAGCAAGGCCGTCTCGCGCCGCTGGGGCTGGCGGGGGCTGGATTTCGCCGAGTACGTCGCTGCCATCGGCGACGCGGGCGGTCCGTTCGACCTGATCGTCATCGACGGCCGAGCACGGCCGGCGTGCCTCGACGAGGCGCCGCGCCACCTCCGGGCCGACGGAATGATCCTGCTCGACAATGCCGGACGCCGCGCCTACGGACCGGCACTGAGGGCAAGCGATCTGGCGATCCGTCGCTTCCGCGGCCTCACCCCGGCCGCCCCCTATCCCACGACTGCCGCTCTGCTGGCTCGCGATCCAGACTTGCTCAGTACGCTCGACTGAGCCGCGCCTCGGGCCGGTCGCCGGAGCCGCCGATCAGCGGCCCCGGCCCGAATCCCAGGCCCCTGGCCTCAGTGCACGTCCGCCCAGACCTTACGCTTGACGGCATAGAGCATGGCCGTGAGCACCAGCAGGAACAGGATGGTCTTAACACCTGTCCGCTTGCGCTCCTCCATATGCGGATCGGCGGCAAAGGCCAGGAATGCGACCACGTCCTTGGCCATCTGCTCGATGCTGGCCGTCACCCCCTCGGGATATTCTACCGCCCCCTCCTGCAGGATCGGCGGCATCGCGATCAGGTGGCCGGGAAAATACTCGTTGTAATAGCGGCCGGGATCGACCTCGACATCGGCCGGCGGCTCGGTATAGCCGACGAGAAGGCCATAGACATATTCCGGCCCGCCCATACGGGCCTTCGTCATCAGGCTCAGATCCGGCGGATAGGCGCCACCGTTGGCAGCCCTAGCGGCCTGCTCGTTAGGAAAGGGCGAGACGAACCGGTCGGACAGCCGGGCCGGCCGCTCGAACATCTCCCCCTGGTCGTCCGGACCGTCGGTCACGTTCTGCTCCGCGGCGATCGCTGCCGCCGTGGCTTCGGGCAGGCCGATGGCCAGGAGATTCCGGTAATACATCAGCGACATCGAGTGGCAGGTCGCGCAAACCTGCCGATACACCTCAAAGCCGCGCTGAAGCTGTTCCCGATCGTATGTGCCGAAGATCCCCTCGAACGACCAGTGGACGTCCGGCGGTTCGGGCGCCTCCGTGGCCGCATTTGCCCCCGCCGGCACAAGGAGGCCGAAGACTGCGGCGAACAGGCTCGCCCGCATGCGCATGACAAGCGTCCTCCGCATTACGACTTCTCCATCGTCCGGGTGGCGCCGGCGGCAGCATGGCCACTCCCCCGCAGCACCGGCTCGCTGATACTTGCGGGCAATGGCAATGGCCGTTCGAGCTTACCCAACAGCGGGATAATGATCAGGAAGTGCGCGAAATAGTAGATCGTGGCAATCCGACCGATCGTGACGAACATGCCTTCCGGCGGGTTGGCGCCGACCCAGCCCAGGATCAGGACGTCCAGGACGAGAAGCCAATAGACCTGCTTGTAGATCGGCCGGAAGCGGGCGCTCCGCACCGGGGAACGGTCAAGCCAGGGCAGGACGAACAACACGGCGATGGAGCCGAACATCAGGAGAACACCGCCCAGCTTCGACGGAACCGCCCGCAGGATCGCGTAGAACGGAAGGAAGTACCATTCCGGCACGATGTGGGGCGGCGTGACCAGCGGGTTGGCGGGAACGTAATTGTCCGGATGCCCAAGATAGTCTGGCGCAAAGAACACGAAGAGCGAGAACACGATCAGGAACACGCCGAGGCCGAACAGGTCCTTGATCGTGTAATAGGGGTGGAACGGGATCGAATCCTGCGGCCCCTTCACGTCGATGCCGAGCGGATTGTTCGAACCGTGAGTGTGCAATGCGATGATGTGCAGGACCACCACGCCCACGATCACGAACGGGAGCAGGTAGTGCAGCGCGAAGAAGCGATTCAGCGTCGGCTGGTCGACCGAGAAGCCTCCCCACAGCCAGGTGACGATCTCGTCACCGACCAGTGGGATGGCCGAAAACAGGTTGGTGATGACGGTCGCCCCCCAGAAGCTCATCTGCCCCCAGGGGAGCACATAGCCCATGAAGGCGGTCGCCATCATCAACAGCAGAATGATCACGCCGAGAATCCACGTGACCTCGCGCGGCGACTTATAGGATCCGTAATAGAGATTACGAAAAACATGGATGTAAACGACAATGAAAAAGAACGACGCACCGTTCATGTGGATGAAGCGGATCAACCAACCGTAGTTGACGTCCCGCATGATGCGCTCGACGCTCTCGAACGCGTAATCCACGTGAGCCGTATAGTGCATCGCCAGCGTGATGCCGGTCACAAGCATGATGACCAGCGTGATGCCGGCGAGCGACCCGAAATTCCACCAATAGCTGAGATTCTTCGGAGTGGGATACTCGTTCAGCTCATGATGCATGAAGGTGAAGACGGGCAGGCGATCGTCGATCCACTTGACCAGCCCGTTCTGGAATGCCGGAGAAGAGCCCTTCATGATGCGCCGCCTTACCCGATGCGAATGCGGTTGTCGTCGAGGAATTCGTAAGGCGGCACCTCAAGATTCGCCGGGGCGGGGCCTTTGCGGATCCGTCCGGAGGTGTCGTAATGCGATCCGTGGCAGGGGCAGAACCAGCCGCCGAACTCACCCTTGGCATCCCCGGCCTTGTTGCCGAGCGGCACGCAGCCGAGATGCGTGCACACGCCCACCAGAACGAGCCATTCGGGCTTGGTGGCGCGGGCCTCGTCGGGTTCTGGATCGGGCAGCGCCTTCAGGTCCACCGCCCGCGCCATCTCGATTTCCTCGGGCGTCCGATGGCGAATGAATACCGGCTTGCCCCGCCAGACGACCGTAATCGCCTGTCCCTGCTGAATGGGCGACAGGTCCACGTCGGTCGTGGAGAGGGCCAGAACATCGGCCGCCGGATTCATCTGATCGATGAACGGCCAAATCGCCGAAGCGACCCCGATCGCGCCGACGGCACCGGTCGCCAGATATAGGAAATCGCGCCGTGTGACGCCGTCGCCTTGACCCGGAGCGGTTCCGGTGTCGTAGCTCGCGCTATGCCCCTGCGCCATTCAGTCCCTCATACCGAGAAGCACCGACTGCCTGCGAAACGGTCAGCCGCCGGAGAATGACGGCCTATGCGACCACGGCAATGCGGCACACTGACGCGGCGCCGAGCAGCGCCGCCCCTCCATTGCGGGCAGACGTATAATCGAAACGAAATGCGTTGCAAAGCCCACGTGCCGAGACGGAGGCACCATGCGGCTCGCCCTCTTCGAGCCCGATATTCCGCAGAACACGGGTGCGATTCTGCGGCTCGCCGCATGCTTCGGCGTGCCGGTCGACATCATCGAACCCTGCGGTTTCCTTATGGACGACCGTCGTCTGAGACGGGCGGGCATGGATTATCTCGCCGGCGTCGATCTCGAGCGGCACCGCTCCTGGGAGGCCTTCCACGCGGCACGGCGGGATGACAGGCTGGTGCTGCTGACGACCCGCGCACCGCTCGTCTATACGGAGTTCCGCTTCCGTCCGGGTGACGTTCTGCTGCTCGGACGGGAGAGTGTCGGAGTGCCGGAACCCGTCCATGCGGCAGCCGATTCCCGCCTACGCATTCCGCTGGTCCCGGGGAGGAGATCGCTCAACGTCGCGCTCGCGGCGGCGATGGTCCTGGGCGAGGCGCTTCGGCAGACGGCGGGCTTCGCTGGAGAGTAAAGATGATTGAAACGACAGCCGAACGGCGGCAGCGTGCGCAAGCCTGGTTCGAGCATCTGCGGGACCGAATCTGCGCCGCATTCGAACAGTTGGAGGACGAGCTGGTCGGCGGCCCGCACGCCGGCCTTCCCCCGGGGCGTTTCGAACGGCGGTCATGGCGGCGTCAGGCCGGTACCGCCGCCGACGGCGGCGGTGGCGTGATGTCGATCATGCGCGGGCGCGTGTTCGAGAAGGTCGGCGTCAACGTGTCAACCGTGTATGGGGAATTCTCCCCGGAGTTTCGCGGTCAGATTCCCGGAGCCGCCGAAGACCCTCGCTTCTGGGCGAGCGGTCTCTCTCTGGTCGCTCATTTGCGATCCCCGCGTGTCCCTGCCGTCCACATGAACACCCGCCACATCGTGACGCGGCGCGCATGGTTCGGCGGTGGCGCGGATCTCACCCCAACGGTACCGGACCCTAACGACACGGCGGAGTTCCATGCGGCCCTCCGCGCCGCCTGCGACCGCTACGCCCCCGATCGCTATGCCCGTTTCAAGGCCTGGTGCGACGAATATTTCTTCCTGCCGCACCGCAACGAGCCCCGCGGCGTCGGCGGAATCTTCTACGATTACCTCGAGGACGACTGGGAGGCCGATTTTGCCTTCACGAAGGATGTCGGCCTCGCCTTTCTGGAGGTCTATCCTCGGATCGTACGTCGGCATATGAACGAGGACTGGACCGCGGCGGAACGCGAGCACCAACTCGTCCGTCGCGGCCGCTACGTGGAATTCAATCTCCTATACGATCGTGGCACACAGTTCGGGCTCCGCACGGGCGGCAACGTCGAGGCCATCCTGATGTCGCTGCCGCCGGAAGCGAAGTGGCCGTAGCCTCCGGGACGTCAGCGCAGCGTAATCGCCTGCCGCTCAACGGTCCGGCCGAGTGCGTCCACGAAGGTGGGAACCAGCTTGATCGCGCCGCCCGTGATGTCTCCCCAAATGGTCTCAAAGACCGCCTCGCCTTCCCACAGACGGGCTCCATTGCGCATGTCGGTCAGGACTGCGCGCATGACTCCCATGAACTTGGGGCGCTCGGCTTCGCTCCACTGTTCGCTGCGGCCGCGGTCCCCGACCATCGCGGCCGCATGGGTCTCAAGCGTCAGACGCAGCGTCGGTCCGCTATCGGCGAGAAAGCCCCGGCGCTCGAGTGCGTGATGGAAGGTCCAGGCCAGCTCAACGTTCTCCGGCGCATCGTCGCGCAACGAGACTTCCACATAGGAGGGCCGCGGCATCGTCCCGAAGGCCACCGCCTTGAATGCTGCCGAAGCCGTGGTCGGCGGCTGGACCGGCGCGGTCCAGGCGGGCGAGCCAGCCATCGAAAGGAGGACGAACAGCGTACGCACGAAGGCGATCATTCACAGCCATGCCCGATTCGGGGGAGTACGACAGCGACGAATCTGCGGAGAGGCGTCAGCGACCCCACTCAGATGAGGCATGCGATCGCGGGCAGCAAGTCGTTCCGCGTCAGCATCGCAACGAGCGTTCCCCGGCGATTCGCTCCATCTCCTGCAGGCATGCCGTACGGTCCGCCCGGAAGTCCCCGCTGACCCACCAATCCTCGACCGCGGCAAGCAATCGTCCGACGGCGGGACCGCGCGCGCCGAGTGCCATTGCATCGGACCCGCCGACCGGGAGTCGCCTCGGTCGCCATGCCGCCGCCAGGCGGAGTCGCCGTTCCAGCACGACCTCGTCCCCGTCCTCCGCTGCGGCCAGCAGAGCGTGGTCGACATAGCGGGCCGGACCGACCCGGTAGAGCGCTCTTCGGATCTCCGGCGGGGTCACACCCAGTTCCGGCCGGGTGTCCGACAGGGACACAATCCGGTCGCGCTCGGATTTCGACAGGCGAAGTCGCCGGGCAATGGCCAGAGCTCCCTCCCGGTCGGTCTCGAGTACGGCCGCCAGCCGCCGCACTGCAGCCGGTGACGCACAGCGGGTTTCCAGCGAGACCAAGCGGTCCAAGCGGTCGAAGCGGCGCGCCTCGGGCAACCACTCATCCAGAATCCCGGTCTCCGACATGAGACGCAGAACCGGCCCAGGCGCCGGTGCCTCCAGGAGGCGCAGGAGCTCCGCCCGAACCCGCTCGGCGGACAGGGTGCCCAGTTGCGGCGCCATTTCGATACAGGCGGCCAGGCTTTCGGCGTGCGGCGGCGGGCGACCGTAATGCGCGAAGAATCGGAAGAAACGGAGGAGCCGCAGCACGTCTTCGCGGATCCGCTCCCGCGGTTCGCCAACGAACCGGACGATGCCGGCGCGCAGGTCGGCCAGGCCGCCGAACGGGTCGTAGAGAGCTCCCTCCGGCGTGCAGGACAGCGCGTTGATTGTGAAGTCCCGGCGCGCGGCATCGGCAACCCAATCATCGGTAAACGCCACCCGGGCGCGGCGCCCGAACGTCTCGATATCATGCCGCAGGGTCGTGATCTCGAAGGGACGCCCATCGGCCACGGCCGTCACCGTGCCGTGCTCCAGGCCCGTCGGAACGACACGCAGGCCGGCACGCTCCAGCAATTCCATGACGCGATCGGGCGGGTCCGGAGTCGCAATGTCGATATCACGGACAGTCCGGCCGGCCACGGCGTCGCGCACGCAGCCGCCGACAAACCGCACTTCGGCCCCTTCCGCCGTGAGCGCGTCAACCACCCGACGTGTTGGCGGCGCCGTCATCCAAGGCTGCGGATCGAGATAGGCGACCGGCTCCATCGCAGATCCGTTACGGCAACCGCTCGACATGTCCGGGCACGATCACTCCATCCCGGACGACCGGAGGCACGTAGGTTCCTCCCGGCTCTTCACGTTCGAGCAGACCCCAGGCGGTGAAGGTCAGCAGCATCAGAATCACACCGAGCGAAAGCATCCACGGCCAGGCCGCATTGCGAAGACTTGGGGGGCCGCGACGGGTCGTGACGAGCCAGAGCACGTACAGTGCCGTCGGCAGGAGCAGCGGCAGGACAACGGTCAGGAAGACGCGCATTCCGGCTCTAGCACGTCACAGAGGTTGACCAACATTCCCGCGGTTGCTCCCCAGATGTACCGGTCCTCGTAGGGGAGCACGTAGAAGAAGCGCTGCCGGCCGTCCCGCACCGCACTCTCGCGCCGATGGTTCCGCCGATCCAGCATGAAGGCGAGCGGCACTTCGAAGACCTCCGCCACCTCGAAAGGATCGATCTGCAGCGGAACGGGCGGCTCCACCCAGCCGACCACGGGCGCCACGCCGTAGCCGGTCGAGGTCTCGTATGTGGCCAGCCTGCCGAGCACCTCGACCCGCGACCGCGGGAGACCGACCTCCTCCTCCGTCTCCCGCAATGCAGTCGCAACGAGATCGACATCTCCGGGTTCCCAGCCGCCGCCGGGAAAGCTGATCTGTCCGGCATGCTTCTGCAAGTGAGCGGTCCGCTGCGTCAGGAGCACGGTGACCCCCTCCGGCCGGTTGATCAGGGGAACCAGGACACCCGCCGGTTTCAGCCGCCGCCCGCGTTCCGGCTCCGGCGCTGCGCCGGGATCCAGATCGAAGTCGCTCCTAGCCGCTGCGCCCTGATCCAAGCTACACGCGCGGAGGCGTGCTATGATGCGTTCGCGATTCACGGCGCTTCGGCCCGGCCGAGCGGAAAAAAGCAGCCGCCACTCCAGACACCGAGACACCCGTCGCGCTCCTCGGCGAGCGCGACGAGATCATAGAAGACCGCACGCACGATCCGTGCCTCCAGCCGGTCGCGGACCAGCAGATAAGGTGACGGCTCCCCGGTTTCGGGATCGGTCTCGACGCGGATCGGATGCTCACTGTCGGCCGTTATCCAGTCGTCCATGTTGGTTCGGAAGCGGAGACATCGGCCCGCCCCCTCACCGATCGTCTGCATCTCCACCGCGACGAACGGCGCGTCCTCGACCTCGATGACCCCCCGCTCGACCGGAGTAACGAGCATGTAGGTGCCGTCCTCCGCACGTTGCAGCACCCGGGCAAACAGCTTCATCAGAGCCGGCCGCTGAAACGGCGTTCCGGCGTGATACCAGGTTCCGTCCCGGGCAATCCGAATTCCGAAATTCTGCAGCCGCGGTTCGGTGCGGGTCCCGTCGACAGGATCGGCACGCACGCCTTTGTCCGGTGATTCGCTGGCACTCATTCTCAACGCCTCGCCAGGTTCGTCCGGTCGGGGCGACGATCCGGTACCCCTACCTCGGTTTCGACATCCAAGAATGTGGTAACGCGGGCACCGGGCGGAAGCCGGCGCATCCCGCGGCAATCCCAAAATCGCCGCAATCCTGCGTAGACCATGTCGGATGGCATCGGTTTCCGCCAACGGGTGCCGACATATACTAGTCCCATGGACCTGACCTTCACCAACGGGAGTCCAGAGGCCGTGCGGTCCAACGAAACCGCAATGATGCAGGCCGCCAGCTCTGCGATCATTGCCGAAATCGAGACGCTCGGCGAACGGCTGGGGCGTGCGCGCGATCGGATCGGCCGGATCATCTTCGGCCAGAACGACGTCATCGAGCAGGCGATCATCACGCTGCTGTCCGGAGGGCACGCCGTTCTGGTCGGGGTGCCCGGGCTCGGCAAGACCAGGCTGGTCGAGACATTGGGGACCGTGTTCGGCCTCGACGAGAAGCGGGTCCAGTTCACGCCCGACTTGATGCCAGCGGACATTCTCGGCTCCGAGATCTTGGAACAGACCGAGGGCGGCCGCCGCTCGTTCCGGTTCATCGAGGGACCGGTCTTCGCCCAGCTTCTGATGGCCGACGAGATCAATCGCGCCAGCCCTCGTACACAATCGGCGCTGCTGCAGGCAATGCAGGAGCGTCGTGTCTCGGTGGCCGGGCAGTACCGACAGCTGCCGAGGCCGTTCCATGTGCTCGCGACGCAGAACCCGCTCGAGCAGGAGGGGACGTATCCGCTGCCGGAGGCGCAGCTCGACCGCTTCCTGATGCAAATCGACGTCGGCTATCCCGATCTTGCCGCTGAGCGCCACATGCTGATCGCAACGACGGGCGTCGAGGAGGAAGCGGCAGAGCAGGTGCTCACCCCGACCGAGCTCCAGGAAGCGCAGCGATTGGTCCGTCGCGTCCCGGTCAGCGAGAACGTCCTGGATGCGATCCTGCGGCTGGTCCGCGCCGGCCGCCCCGGGGAAAGCGAGCTTCCGATCGTCGATCAGCACGTCGCCTGGGGCCCCGGACCGCGCGCGAGCCAAGCCCTGATGCTGGCAACCCGCGCCCGCGCCCTGCTCGACGGCCGCCTGGCGCCGTCGGTAGACGACGTTCTCGCGCTCGCCGGGCCGGTGCTGCGGCATCGAATGGCCCTCAATTTCGCGGCGCGGGCCGACGGCGTCACCGTAGACGATGTGATCGCCCGGCTTTGCGAGCCCCTGGCCTGACCGGCCCCGCCATGGCGACCGCACGCCGGTTCGAGGCGGAGCGGCTGGCCGGAACGCTGCCGTCGCTCCTCCTCGCAGCTCTACGGGTCGCTGCGACAATGGCGCCCGGTGTGCATGGTCGACGCCGCTCCGGCCCGGGCGATTCATTCTGGCAGTTCCGGCATTATCAGCCAGGCGACCCGGCGCGGAATATCGACTGGCGCCGCTCGGCGCGATCCGACCCGGTCTTCGTGCGCGAGACCGAGTGGGAGGCGGCGCAGAGCGTGTGGTTATGGCACGACCGCTCGCCGTCGATGCGCTGGCGGTCTCACCGCAATCTTCCCGAGAAGCACGAGCGTGCCGTTCTGATTCTGCTCGCCGTCGCCGCGCTGCTGGCACGCGGAGGCGAGCAGGTCGCGCTGCTGGGCGACAGGTCCGACGCCACCGTGCCGACCCGTGGCCGGAGCGCCTTAGACCGCCTCGCCGAAGCCGTCGCGCTGGCCGAAAAGAACGCGGCTGACGATGCGCCCAGCCTACCGCCGATACGAGCCCTTCCTCGCCACAGCCAACTGGTCCTGATCGGCGACTTCCTGTCACCGCTGCCGGAGATCGAGGCGAGCCTGCGTCCCTTCGCGGCCGGCGCCGTCCGTGGGCACATCGTGCAAGTCCTCGACCCCGCCGAGGAGGTGCTGCCGATGTCGGGTCGCGTCCGGTTCGCGGGTCTCGAGGGTGAAGGCGAGCTCCTCGTGCGGCGTGCCGAGACGCTGAGGGCGGACTATCGCGCTCGCCTTGCGGCGCACAAGGCCGGCCTGGCGGCGATGGCCCGGCAGTTCGGCTGGACCTGGACCGTGCATCACACCGATGCCGCACCCCAGGCGGCATTACTGGCACTCCATGCGGCTCTCTCGTTGAAACCGGAGGCCTGACGCATGCTGCAGTTCGGCCCCCTCGCCTTCGCCAGCGCACCCATTCTGGCGGCGCTTCTGCTGCTGCCGGTGATCTGGTGGATTCTACGGATCACGCCGCCGGCGCCGCAGCGGGTCCGCTTCCCAGCCATCCGGCTTCTGTTCGGATTGCGTCAGGAAGAGGAAACGCCGTCGCGAACGCCACTTTGGCTGCTGATCCTGCGTCTCCTGCTCGCGGCACTCGTTATTCTCGCGCTCGCGCACCCGCTTCTGAACCCGACCGGACGGGTCGTGGGCACCGGACCGGTATTCCTGGTCGTCGACGATGGCTGGGCAGCCGCGCGGCACTGGACCGAACGGCAAGAGGCGGCGAACGAGATTCTCGATCAGGCGGAACGCGCCGGCCGTCCCGTCGCCCTGCTGACCACCGCACCACCCCCGAACGGGGAAACTCCGCGCCCGGTCACCCTGATGCGGCCCGCAGACGCCCGGGCGCTCCTGCATGCGCTGGAACCCAAGCCCTGGCCCTCCGACCGGAAAGCCGCACTGCGGCAGCTCGATGGTGTTGCCTTTGCAGAGGCGGCGACAGTGATCTGGGTAGCCGACGGCATCGCCGGGCCGGGAACCCGTGAGCTGTCGGACGCCCTGCAGCGCTTCGGCCGCCTGGAGATCGTCACCGACTCGCGGATCGATGCGGCGCGACTGTTGAGGCCACCACGGCGCGAGGGAACCCGCCTCGTCCTGCCGGTGGAGCGCCCGCACGGCGACAGCAGTGAAACCGTCTGGATTCGCGGGATGGCCAGCGATGGCCGAACCGTCATGCGGCATGCTGTCGAGTTCGAGGCGGGCAAGGCTGCGGCCGAAGGCCGCTTCGATCTGCCGGCGGAGGTCCTCAACGCGATCTCGGTGCTCCGCATCGAGAACGAGGCCAGTGCCGGAGCGACGGTGCTTCTCGATGAGGGTTGGCGCCGGCGGCCGGTGGGCATCGTCGCACCCGTGTCTTCACAGGCCGGACATCCGCTGCTCGACGATCTGCATTACGTGACCCGGGCGCTCGGGCCGTTCAGCGATGTGCGACGGGGAGACCTGACGACCATACTGAACGGTAACCTCGCGGTCATCGTGTTGACCGACGCCGTTCCGGTGACGCCGGAACAGCGGACTCAACTTGCCGAATGGGTCGAGCGCGGCGGCATGCTGATCCGGTTCGCCGGACCGCGCCTCGCCGAGGCCACCGACGACGAGCTGCTGCCGGTCCGGCTCCGGCGCGGCGGGCGCGCCCTGGGCGGCGCCCTGTCCTGGTCACAGCCGCAGCATCTCGCTCCGTTCGCGGCGGGCAGCCCTTTCGCCGGCCTCGACATCCCCGAAGACGTCACCGTCTCCCGGCAGCTCCTCGCGGAGCCGTCGATCGACCTCGGCCAGAAGACGTGGGCCAGCCTCACCGACGGCACGCCCCTGGTCACAGGTGCGCCGCGGGGGGAAGGCTGGGTGATGTTGGTCCACACCACGGCCAATGCGGACTGGTCGAATCTGGCGCTGTCCGGACTTTTCGTGCAGATGCTGCAGCGCGCGGTGGCGATGAGCCAGGGCATCTCCGGAGCGGACCCCGACGGTGTCCTGCCGCCGCTCGAAGTGCTGGACGGCTTCGGCCGGCTCGGACGGCCGGACCGCATCGTCAAACCGCTCGCGGTCACCGAGATTGCCGAAACGCCGGCCGGACCCGACCATCCGCCGGGATACTACGGTACGGAGAACAGCCGGCGGGCATTCAATCTCTCGGCTCAGATCGGCGAACTGCGGCCCTTCCCGACCGATCTGCCGGGAAGCATCGCCTATCGCACCTTTGCGCGTTCGGCCGAGCTCGACCTAAAGCCCTGGTTCCTGTCGGCAGCGACGCTCCTTGCCCTTGTCGATCTGATCATCGCGCTGGGTCTTCGTGGCCACTTCGGCACGTTAGGGTGGGTTGCGCTCCGACGCGGCGCCGCAGCGGTCGCGCTGATCGTCCTCGGCTCGACCGCGCTCCCATCATCGACTTCGGCCGCCCCGCCGAGCGGGTCCGAGGCGATGGATCCCGAGACGCGCGCCATCGAGGCGACACTGACGACCCGGCTCGCCTACGTCCGGACCGGCGTTCCCTCGGCCGACGAAGTCAGTCACGCCGGCCTGCTCGGTCTGACCTGGATGCTGGCCCAGCGCACGGCAGTCGAGCCGGGCGCTCCTATGGCGGTAGATATCGAGACAGAGGAGATCGCTTTCTTTCCCCTCCTCTACTGGCCGGTGGTACCCGAGCAGCCCCCCTTATCGGCAGCGGCACGGGCCAAGGTAGCCCACTATCTGGAGAACGGCGGGGTCATCCTGTTCGACACGCGCGATCAGGGCGGTATCGCCGGCAGCTTCGACATGGGAGCCAGCGTCGTCACACCGGAACGGCAACGACTGCGCGAGATTTTGCAGGGCATGAACGTGCCGCCGCTCGCGCCCATCCCACCAGATCACGTGCTCACCAAGGCCTTCTATCTCATGCATGAATTCCCGGGACGCTGGGCGGGCGGCACCGTCTGGGTGGAGGCGACCGGGACCGAGCGCAACGACGGTGTCTCGTCGGTCATCATCGGCGGAAACGACTGGGCAGCCGCTTGGGCTTCCGACGCCAACGGTCAGTCCCTGTTTCCCGTGGTTCCCGGAGGAGAGGAGCAGCGGGAAATGGCCTATCGCTTCGGGGTCAATCTGGTGATGCACGTCCTCACCGGCAACTACAAGGCCGATCAGGTCCACGTACCGGCCATTCTGCAGCGTTTGGGCGAATGACAACCGCGTTCACCAGCATTGCCTTCGCGCCACTGATTCCGGTTGCCTGGCTGCTTGCGCTGGGCGCGGCCGCGGTGCTGCTGGTGGCCTTCGGCCTGTTTCGCCGCGCTCGGGGGACCGTGCTGCGCGCACTCGTCCTGGCTGCCCTGCTGCTGGCGCTCGCAAACCCGTCTCTGGTCGAGGAGCAGCGGCGTCCGCAGCAGGACGTCGCAGTCGTCGTGGTCGACGAGTCGGCCAGCCAACAGAGCATCGGAGACCGTAGCGCACGGACGGCGGCAGCGGTCGAAGAATTGCGGGAACGCTTGTCGGAGCTGCCCGATCTCGAGGTCCGGGTGGTCCTTGCGGGCTCCCAGCGACTGGGGACGCCGGTGGACGCGGTGCGCGACGGCGGCACGCGCCTGTTCCGCGCGATCGACGAAGCCTTGGCCGATGTTCCCAGGGCGCGACACGCCGGAACGATTCTCGTCACCGACGGACAGGTCCACGATGTGCCGACGACAGTCGGCGATGAGGACGATCCGCCGCCGCTGCACGCGCTGCTGACCGGCCATCCGGACGAGGGAGATCGGCGGCTCGCGATCGTTCAGGCCCCCACCTACGGAATTGTCGGGCACGAGGTCGAGGTCAAGCTGCGTATCGACGATCTCCCTGCGCCGCCCGACGGCGGAGTGACCCCGGTGCGCCTCTCGGTGCACCGGGACGGCAAGCCGATCCGCTCCAATCCGGTCTTCGCCGGTCGCGAGGAAACCGTCCGCGTTCCGATCGAGCACGCCGGCGCGACCATCCTGGAAATCGAGGCGGAGCCGGGGCCGCGCGAGCTCACCCTGGTGAACAACCGCGCAGTCGTGGTCATCAACGGCGTACGTGACCGGCTCCGGGTCCTCCTGGTCTCGGGTCAGCCGCATGCGGGCGAACGGGTCTGGCGCAACCTCCTGAAGTCGGATCCTGCGGTCGATCTCGTCCACTTCACGATCCTGCGGCCCCCGGAGAAGCAGGACGCCACGCCGATACGCGAACTGTCTCTGATCGCGTTCCCGATCCGGGAGCTGTTCGAGGCAAAGCTGTATGAATTCGACCTCGTCGTCTTCGACCATTATTCGCGGCGGGGCGTGATCCCCCAGCTCTATCTCGGCAACATCGCCAGGTACGTACAGGAGGGCGGGGCGCTCCTGGAGGCAGTCGGGCCCGGCTTTGCGGAACCCTATTCGACGCTGTTCCGGACACCGCTCGGCCAGGTCCTGCCGTCGGAACCGACCGGCCGGGTTCACGAGCGGGGCTTCCGACCGGCGGTGACGGAACCCGGAAAACGACATCCGGTAACGGCGAGCCTTGCGGAACGCGCGGACGCCATCCGCGACGGCGCACCACCTTGGGGTCGCTGGTTCCGCCACATCGATGCCGAGGTGCGCGCTGGTACGACCTTGATGACCGGTGCCGAGGATGGCCCCCTCCTCGTTCTCGACCGTGTCGGAGAAGGACGGGTCGGCCAGCTCCTATCCGACCATATCTGGCTGTGGGCCCGGGGTTACGAAGGGGGTGGCCCGCATGCCGAACTGCTACGCCGCCTGGCTCACTGGCTCATGAAGGAGCCGGATCTCGAGGAGAATGCGCTCCATGCCGAGGTCCGGGGCGATCGGCTCCTGATCGAGCGACGGACGCTGGATCCGGACGACGCGCCGGTAACCGTGACGGCTCCGGACGGGACGACACGGACGGTCACCCTGGAACCCGGTGAGGGCGGTCGCTCGATGGCCACTCTGACGATTACGGATCCCGGCCTGTATCGGGTCAGCGACGGCGTCCGAACGGCACTGGGCGCCGCGGGCCCGCCCAATCCGGTGGAGTTCACCGATGTCCGCGCCACCGCCGAGCATCTGGAACCGGTGGTCGAGGCGACCGGCGGCGGAGTCGTGTGGCTGAGCGAGGACGGTGTGCCCGATCTCCGTCGTGTCCGCCCGGGGGCGAGCACGGCCGGCCGCGGCTGGATCGGTCTTCGCGCCAACCGAGACTACATCGTCACCGGCGTTCACGAGATTCCGCTCCTTCCGCCGCTCGCTGTCCTGGTTCTCGTCGCGGCAACGCTGGTGGGTGCGTGGCGGCGCGAGGCACAATAGGGCCGCCCCGGTTCCACGGGGCGGCGGCCGGGTGCAGGGCGAGCGCATCCGCAAACATCCGGCGAAGCCGGCTGCGTCATCGAAGAAGCATCGGACTTCCGATCCGGATGCACATCGTTGTAACGGGACAGCGGATCCGCCGATCCGTGGCTCCGGGAGAACATCATGGGCCTGTTAATCGACGGCGTTTGGCACGATCGCTGGTACGACACGAAGAAGAGCGGTGGCGCCTTCGTACGCCAGGAGAGCGCGTTCCGCGACTGGGTCACCGCCGACGGCTCCTCCGGTTTCCCGGCGGAGCCCGGGCGGTATCACCTCTATGTCTCGCTGGCCTGTCCTTGGGCCAGCCGGACGCTGATCTTCCGGACGCTCAAGAAGCTGGAGGACGTGATCTCGCTGTCGATCGTCGATCCGCACATGGGCGCGCAGGGCTGGGAGTTCACTGACGCGCCGGGCTGCATCCCCGACACGGTCAACGGATTCCGCTATCTGCATCAGGTCTACACGGCAGCCAGAGCCGACTATACCGGCCGGGTTACCGTGCCGGTCCTGTGGGACAAGCAGCGACGAACGATCGTCAACAACGAGTCCTCAGAGATCATTCGGATGCTCAATGACGCATTCGACGCGTTTGGAGACGCATCGCTCGACTTCTACCCCGAAGAACTCCGTAGCGAAATCGACGCCATCAACGGCCCTGTCTACGAGCATATCAACAACGGGGTCTACAAAGCCGGCTTCGCCACCAGCCAGAGTGCATACGAGGAGGCCTTCGACGCACTTTTCGCCATGCTGGATACGCTCGAGGAGCGCCTGGCCGGGCAGCGCTACCTGGTGGGAAACCGGATCAACGAAGCGGACTGGCGCCTGTTCACGACACTGGTGCGCTTCGATGCGGTCTATTACGGCCACTTCAAATGCAACCTACGCCGACTGATCGATTACCGGAACCTTTGGGGCTATACGCGCGATCTATACCAGATCCCGGGCATCGCCGAGACCGTCAACCTCGACCACATCCCACCTTGCAGGGACCGCCGTCCAGCCGTAGCTCGTCGTCCTTCGGAGCAGAGCTCGCGCTCGACCGCAGGATCCCGATCTTCGACCTCCAGATCACCGACGCCACCTACTCCGAGGCGGCGCACCTCCTGGAAGGCCTCCTCTTGCGCCGCGATCGGGCGCGAGCCGCGCACTTCGTCAACGCCCACACCCTGAACCACGCCAACGGCGACACCGCCTACCGGCAGGTGCTGGGGCGGGCGGAGCACCTCTTCGGAGACGGGACCGGGGTCCGCTGGGCCGTGAGCGCCCTGCACGGCGTGCAGCTCCGAGCCAACCTGAACGGCACGGACTTCGTGCCGCACTTCCTGGATGCCGCCGCGCGGCGCAGGCCGCGGGTGTTCCTGCTGGGGACGCGGGAGGAGGTGCTGCGCGGGGCCGCAACGGCCGTGGAGCGAGAGTTCGACGGGTGGTCGGTCGCCGGGCTCCACCATGGGTTCTTCGGCGACGCGGAGGATCGCCGCGTCCTGGACCTCGTCAACGCGTCCCAGGCCGACCTGCTGCTCGTGGCGATGGGGAACCCACGCCAGGAGACCTGGATCGACAGGCACCTGGAGCGCCTGGACGTACCCCTCGCGATGGGGGTGGGAGCCCTGTTCGACTACTGGGCGGGGGCGGAGCGCCGCGCGCCGCTCTGGATGCAGCGGGCGGGGATGGAGAGGGTCAACCGAAAGCTCTTTCAGCAGGGGACGCTCACCCGGTATCTGTTTGGAAACCCCGA
>CAYVOE010000006.1:9187-32170 GCA_964452795.1 uncultured Nitrospiraceae bacterium | reverse complement strand
GTTTGCTGATCGCGGGAGCAGTCTCGATGGCGTTCCATGCGGCGGCCGAGCGCCAACTGACCTCGACCCCCAGGAACCATAACCTCGACAACAACGACAACTTTTCGGCCGACGGCCGCTACCTGTGTTACGACACGCGGGAGACCATCGGCCCGGGGATCGAGAACTCCCAGACCATCGAGATGGTGGAGGTCGCCACCGGTAAGGAAGTCGTCCTGTACGCGCCCCGGCCGACGCTCACGGGCGAGCAGTGCGCGCCCGGCGTCGGCGCCGCCAGCTTCTCTCCCGTGGCGGACGAGGTGGCCTTCATCCACGGACCCTTTGTTCACGAGGTGCCGTGGCGGGGCCACTACGGCAAGCCGAATCGCAAAGGCGCCGTGGTCGCCGCCGACGGGTCGGGCCGGCTGGGCTGGCTCGACGTGCGCGACATCGCCACGGACCGCGACACCCTTCCCGGCGCCCACCGCGGCGGCACCCACCGACACGAGTACTCGCTGGACGGTCAACGCGTCGGATTCACCTACGACGATTTCCTCCTGCCCCGGTACGGCCGCACCATCGGCATGCTGGTCCCGCACCCGGAGGCGCCGAGCCCCGCGACCCATTACTTCGCCCTTCTGGTGGCGGTCGCACCGCAAGGGGAGGCGAAGCCCGGCGAGATCGAATACGCCGCCGGCGATTCCTGGATAGGCCGAGAGGGCCTCATGCGCGGCTTCATCGGCAAGGTGCGCGAGGAAGACGGCTCGTATACGGAGTCCCTGTTCGTGGTGGATGTGCCCGCCGACTTGGACGTTACCACCGCCGACGCCGGGTCCGCGACCCGGTACCCGCGGCCCCCGGAGGGACTGCGGATCCGCCGGCTCACCCATACGCCCGCGTCGGGCATCGTCCGGGGCACGGTCCAGGGCGATCGCATCGCCTACTACGCCGAAGCGGAGGACGGTACCAAGCAGGTGTTCATCATCCCTTCGGATGGCTCCGACCGGGACCCCGATCCGGCGAAGCGTCCGGTCCAGGCCACCCGCATTCCCGGGGGCGTGTCGGGGGGCGTGCGGTGGCACCCTTCCGGCAATTCGATCGTCTGCGCAGCCGACGGCGGCATCGCGGCCACCTGCGTGAAGCCGGGGCCGCGATTCGGCGAGTCGAAGTTCCTGACCCCCCACGGAGCCGGTTCGGAACGCTTCGATCCGGTCTTCTCGCCCGACGGAAAGACGATCGCCTACAACCGGGCCGTGCCGACGCAAGACGCCTCGGGCAAGCCCGTCCAGACCTACAACGGCCAGGATTTCGTTCAGATCTTCCTCGTCGATTTTCCCGACGCCGACGGTGACGGGATCGCCGACTGACCGTATGAGCGACGCGAACGGGCAGAACGGCGCAACGAAAGCCGATCCCGGTTACAAGGGGATTTCCCTGCTCACCCTTGCCGCATTGGGCGTCGTCTTCGGCGACATCGGCACCAGCCCCCTGTACGCGCTGCGGCAGTGTTTCCACGGCGCCTATGAAATCCCCGTTACCGAGGCGAACATCCTGGGGGTGTTGTCGCTGATCTTCTGGGCGCTGGTGCTGGTCATCTGCGTGGAATACATGACCTTCGTCACGCGGGCGACCAACCGCGGCGAAGGCGGCATCCTGGCCCTCATGGTCCTGGCGACGAGTACCATGGCGCCGACCGGGACCCGGAGGCGGTTCCTGTTCATTGCCATGGGGCTCTTCGGCGCCGCCCTGCTTTACGGCGACGGCATGATCACGCCGTCCATCTCGGTGCTGAGCGCCGTCGAGGGTCTGCGGGTCGCCACGCCCCGTTTCGAGAACTACATCATCCCCATCACCGTGATCCTCCTGTTCGTCGTGTTCACCTCCCAGCGCTACGGCACCGCCCGCATCGGCGCCGTCTTTGGACCCGTCGTCCTGGTGTGGTTCATCGTGCTGGGCCTCCTGGGCCTGCGCGGGATCTTCGCCGAACCCCACGTGCTCCTGGCCATCAACCCGTTCCACGCCATCCGGTTTTTCGTCGAGAACCGCCTGCACGGGTTTGTGGTGCTGGGCGCCGTCTTTCTGGCCATCACGGGCGCCGAGTCCCTCTATGCCGACATGGGACACTTCGGGCGCCGCCCCATTCAATTGGGATGGTTCGTGGTCGCCTTCCCCGGACTCTTGCTCAACTACTTCGGTCAGGGCGCCCTGCTGTTGTCGTCGCCCCGGGCCCACGAAAACCCCTTCTACCACCTGGTGCCCTCCTGGGCGCTGCTTCCCATGGTGGGCCTGGCCACCCTGGCCACGATCATCGCGTCGCAGGCCGTGATATCCGGCGCTTTCTCCCTGACGCGCCAGGCCGTGCAACTGGGCTACTTGCCCCGCCTTACCATCATCCACACCTCGTCGGAAGCCATCGGACAGATCTACGTTCCCGGGGTGAACCGCATTCTGCTCGTGGCCACCATCAGCCTGGTCATCGGATTCCAGACCTCGACGGCGCTGGCGGCGGCCTACGGCGTGGCGGTGACCACCACCATGGTGATCACCACCATTCTCATGAACATCGTGGTGCGGCGGCTCTGGGGGTGGCGGCCCTGGGTGTCGGCGCTGTTCACGGGGCCGTTCCTCGTCATCAACCTGTCCTTCTTCGGCGCGGCCATGGTGAAGGTGCCCCAGGGCGGCTGGTTTCCGCTGGTGGTGGCCGTGGTCGTATTCACCGTGATGACCACGTGGCGCCGCGGTCGCCAGATCCTGGGCGAGCGGTTGAGCAACCAGATGCTGCCCCTCGACGTGTTTGTCCAGAGCATCCGCCTCTCGCCGCCCGTGCGCGTGCCCGGCACGGCCGTGTTCATGTCGGGAAACCCCAACGGCACGCCCCTGGTGCTGTTGCACAACCTCAAGTACAACAAGGTGATGCACGAGAAGGTGATCTTTCTCACCGTGGTGACCGAAGAGGTGGCCCACATCCGCGACGAAGACCGCGTCGAGATCGAAGACGTGGCGGACGGGATGTACCGGGTATTGGCCCACTACGGCTTTATGGAATCCCCCAACGTGCCCCACATCCTCGAGTTGTGCCGGCGCAAGGGACTCGAGACGCGCCTGCGCGAGATCGCCTTCTTCCTCAGCCGCGAACGGCTCATCCCCACCAAGAAGCGGGGCATGGCCATCTGGCGCGAGAAGTTGTTTGCCTTCATGTCGCGCAATTCCACGGCCGCCACGTCCTTCTTCGGTATCCCGCCGAACCAGGTGGTCGAGCTCGGGGTGCTCATCGAACTGTAGCCCCGCCGCGCGCGATGCTACAATGGGCCCGCGCCGCTATTCTCATGTCCCGCCGACCGGACACCCCCTCGAACCCGCGATGCGGTTAACGTCGAGCGATTCGAGGCTCCCGGCACCTGTCCGGCGCGGCAACGGCCTGTGGCCGATCGCTCATTCCCCTTATCCAATCAAGGTAACCCGATGGCGCGAGGTATGGTCCTGCTCCTGTGGGCGCTGGCGTCCGGCGTGCGTGCCGATACCGCCGACGACACCGCCTTTCTCGAGGATTTTCTCGACAGAAATTTGTCGGTCGGATACACGTACACGGCGGTTTTCGACACCCATCCCCCCGGCGTGGTCGACAACACGGGCAACGTGTTCAAGTTCATACCCCACGGTCACTTGACCATCCGCCACTCGACCCTCTCCCTGCGGCTGGGTCCCGCAAACCCCGACTACGAGAACACGGGCGAGACGACGCTGAGCCTCACCACGCGGCTTTCCATCAGCGGCCTCGTTGCGGAAGCCGAGCGGGGGGAGGTCCGCAACATCATCGACAAGGTGGTCCACCGGAACTACCTCGAGCCGGCCCTGCGCAAGGTGTTTCGCCGCAAGCTGGGCGCCGCCTTCGTAGACCTCCTCGACCGGACCGTCGTCGAGGAGGCCGCCGAACGGTTGTCCGCCGAGATCCTCGCCCGGATACCCGTCACCGCATCCCTGCGCCAGGTCATGGTCGAATTGGGTCACGTGATGGCGCCGGGGCGATACTTCCGCGTGCGCGTGGGCCTGCTTCAGCCGTCGTACGGACCGCTGCGCGACGGCGCCGGCCGAACCCGGCTCGACGAACGGATCCTGGCGGCGGCGGAGGTCCAGCACCGCATGAGCTACCCCAGCCGGACCCTCGCCCTGGAATTCACCCACTTCGTGCCGCTCTCGGGCAGGTTCGTGATCCAGACGACCGTCGGGATTCACCAGGCCCAGGACCCCGACGCCACCATTGGACAGACCTTTCGAAACGCCGTCTTCGACGAAGGCTCCACGGTGCTTTCCCTCGAGAAGATCGACGATCCCTTCGTGCGGGTGGCGCTGACGGGGGACGCCTTCGAGGCCTACGTCAGCGCGGCGGAAAACGAAGGGCTGGCGCTGGCGGCCGGCATCCACTACGGGCTCACCCGGCAGATCGAGCTGGCCCTGCACGTGGCCGGACACGACCCGGATCCGGGCGATCTCACGCGCTTCGAGGCCGCGGCGGAGACCGCCTACCGCCGGGGCGTTGCCGCCGCCCTGCTTTTCGCGTTCACACCGCGAACGACGGGATACCTCCTGGGGGAGAGCCTCGAGGGGGTCGTGGGCCGACGACAGGATCTGCGCCGGGACAGCATCGAGGCGGGCGTGGTACGGCAGTTCGCCTCTTCCGCACGATGGGGCCTCGCCGTTTACGCCCGCGAGCGCAACGACGACACCGACACCGGTGTCAAGCTGTCTTTCGGCATCAACTTCTGACGGCGCGGCCTATCCGAAGTGCTCCTGGAGGAAGGCCAGGTCGAGCTCGGGATACACGGGATACCGATCCAATAAGGTCTTGACCCGGGCGCGGGCTTCGTCGTGGGCCGCAGGCTCGATGCGGTACTTCGCCTTGCTGGGCTGGCCGGCGTTCTTGCCCGATTCGATGGTGGCGGCCTTCGTATTGGTCACCACCAGCCGGATGATGGCGGCGATCTCCTTCATCTCCGCCTCGCCCATGCCCAGGGTCGTGGTCGCCGGCGTGCCGATGCGCAGCCCGCTGGTGTACCACGCGCCGTTGGGGTCGAAGGGGATCGAGTTCTTGTTGCAGGTGATCCCGCATTCCCGCAGGGCCGATTCGGCCTGACGCCCCGTGAGTCCGAAGACCGACACGTCGATGAGCATGAGGTGGTTGTCGGTTCCGCCCGAGACCACCGTAAGGCCCTCGGCCTGGCAGGCCGCCGCCAGGGCGCGGGCGTTCTCCACGATCCGTCGGGCGTAATCCTTGAATTCCGGCCGGTTCGCCTCCGTGAAGGCCACCGCCTTCGCCGCGATGACGTGGGGGAGAGGACCGCCGATCACCAGCGGGCAGCCCTTGTCGACCTGCTCGGCGAACTCTTCCGTGCACAGAACCACGCCGCCCCGGGGGCCGCGCAGGGTCTTGTGGGTGGTCGAGGTCAGGACATGGGCATGGGGCACGGGGTTGAAGTCGCCTTCGAACACGCCGCCCGCCACCAGGCCCGCGAAATGGGCCATGTCGACCATGAACACGGCGCCCACCTTGTCGGCGATCTTCCGCATGCGGCGGAAGTCGATGGCCCGGGGGTAGGCGCTGTAGCCGGCCAGGAGGATGAGGGGCTTGAGCTCGAGGGCCTGCCGCTCGATCTGGTCGTAGTCCAGGAGGCCCGTTTCCCGGCTCACCCCGTAGCTGTGGGCGTCGAACATCTGGGCCGACACGTTGTTGCGGTAACCGTGGGTCAGGTGTCCGCCCGAGTAATAATCGAGCCCGAGCATCCGCTGGTTCCCGGTGAGGTGGCGGATGCGGGCCCAGTCTTCCTGCGACAGGTTCGAGGGGTTGGTCTCGCCCAACTCTTCCATCGCCGGCACGCCGACCCGGGCTTGCAGGATTGCCCAGTAGGCGATGAGGTTGGCGTCGGCTCCGCTGTGGGGCTGCACATAGGCATGGTCGCACCCGAACAGCTTCCGGGCCTGTTCCGCGGCGTACGACTCGACGGCGTCCACGTTCTCGCAGCCCGCGTAGAACCGGTGGCCGGGGTAGCCTTCCGCATATTTGTCGGTGAGAAGGTTACCCATGGCGAGTTGCGTCGCGAGGGAGCTGTAGTTTTCGCTGGCGATGAGCTTGACGTTGGAGCGCTGATCCGCCAATTCCTGGACCACGGACTTCGCCACGGTCGGGGCGACTTTCGCCACCTCCGTCAGGCTCGCCAGATAGGCCACGAAACCCGCGTCGATCTTGTCGGGCTCCGTCTTGGCCAGGTACGCCCCCAACGCGCTTCCGGCGCGGGATACAGTGGTCGCCACGGCCTTTCTCCTTTCTTGGATTCGTTCGACCTGAATGGGATATGGTAACGCTTCAGGGGGGCGGAATTAAAGGGCGCCCTTCCGACTCCCTGCCGCACGGTTCGCCACAACGATCGGACGGACGGCGCGGGTTCCCCTCGATGCGCCCAACCCTCAGGCAGGAGACGCTCATGCGGACAGGACACCTCTTCTCCCTGGCCTTGATGCCCATGGTGGCGACCGCCGCCCCCCTCGGCGCCGAGGAACCGGCTCCTCCGGCGTTGTTATGGGTCTATATCGGCACGGGCGCGACCGGAGCCGACGCGGGCGTCTACCTGCTCGCCTTCGACGCCTCGACGGGCGCGCTGGAGTTGCGGGGACGGGTGGCGGAGGCCGAAAAGTCCAGCTTCCTCGCCGTCCACCCGTCGAAACCGGTGCTCTACGCCACCCACGAAGCCGAGGACGGGAGCGTGGGGGCCTTCCGAATCGACCGAAACACGGGCGAATTGACCCCATTGGGCCGCCGCTCCGCCCATGGATCCATCACCTGCCACGTGGCCGTGGCGCCTTCCGGGCGGCACGTGGCCGCGGCCAACTACATCGGCGGCACCCTGGCCCTGCTGCCCCTCGACGAGACCGGAGACTTTGCCGGCGACGGGACCTTCGTCCAACACGAGGGCCAGGGGCCCAACTCGGCGCGGCAGGACGCCTCCCATCCCCATTCCGTGACCTTCGACCCGACGGGCCGATTCCTCCTCGGCGCCGATCTGGGGGTGGACAAGGTCTACGTCTATCGCTATCGGTCCGATTCCGACGGATGGACGCCTCACGAGCCGCCCTTCGTCGCGCTGGCGCCGGGTGCGGGTCCTCGGCACGTGGCCTTCCATCCTTCCGGCCGCTTCGTATACGTCGTGAACGAGCTCGACAGCACTGTGACGGCCTGCGCCTACGACGCCGAGGCGGGGCGGATCGAGCCCCTCCACACCGTGACCACCCTTCCCGAGGACTTTACCGGCGAAAACCTCACCGCCGAGATTCGGGTGCACCCGTCGGGCCGTTTCGTCTATGCGTCCAACCGGGGTCACGACAGCCTCGCGGCCTACGCCGTCGATCTCGAAACGGGCCGTCTTCAAGCCCTCGGCCCCACCCTTACCGGAGGCAAGGTTCCGCGCAACTTCAACATCGATCCCTCCGGTCGCTTCCTCCTGGCGGCCAACCAGGAAAGCGGCAACGTCGTCGTGTTTCGCATCGACGCCGATTCCGGATCGCTCGAAGCCACGAGCGCGAGCGTCGAGGTGCCGGCGCCCATGTGCGTGACATTCGTGGCGCGGTAACCGACGTCGCCGAGCCCGGGAACGGGGCCGCCGAAATCAGGGAGTTCCGGGGGCCTCGTTTCGGCTATCGGGCGCTGCGTGGAATGCGGGCCTCCCGAGTGACCCTGGAATTCCGCCGGCGGTCGATGGCATGATGGGCGGGTGTGTAACCCGAACTCGTGCCACGGCGAATTCGTTCAGACGGGCTGTGCTTTCCTCCAATCGAGGCCCGGCAACCGACTCCTGATCGCCGATAGCCGACAACCGACGAACGACGACAGACATGCATCAAGTAGCGCTTTGGGCCGGATTTAACCTCTTTGTCATCGCCATGCTGGCGGTGGACCTGGGCTTCTTCCACAAGAAGGCCCACACCGTGGGCATGCGCGAGGCCATTACGTGGTGCAGCATCTGCGTCGCCACCGCCCTGTTGTTCAACCTCGGGGTGCTGTACTTCCGCGGCGGCGACACGGCCCTTCAGTTCCTCTCGGGTTACCTCATCGAGATGTCGTTGTCGGTCGACAACATCTTCGTTTTCATCCTCATCTTCACCTACTTCAACGTGCCGCCCCGCTACCAGCACCGCGTGCTGTTCTGGGGCATCCTGGGCGCCCTTATTATGCGCGGCGCCATGATCGGCGCCGGGGCCTACCTCATCGCCCGGTTTCACTGGATCATCTACATCTTCGGCGCCTTCCTGGTCTTCACCGGCATCCGTATGGGCACGCACCAGGAACATTCCGTCGAGCCCGAGGCCAACCCCGTCCTGCGCCTGATGCGCCGGTTCCTGCCCATCACCAATGTCTACCACGGCCAGAGCTTTCTGGTGCGCGAGCCCGTCCATCCCGGTGGCGCCCCGCGCTGGGTGGCCACGCCCCTGCTGGTGGTCCTGGTGCTGATTGAAACCACGGACCTCGTCTTCGCCGTCGACTCCATTCCCGCCGTATTCGCCGTCAGCCGCGACCCCTTCATCGTATACACCTCCAACGTGTTCGCGATTCTGTGTCTGCGGGCCCTCTACTTCCTGCTTGCCGGGGTCATGTACCTCTTCCGCTTCCTGCAGATCGGGCTGTCGGTCGTGCTCACCTTCGTGGGCGTCAAGATGCTGCTGACGGACCTTTACCATATCTCCACTCCGGTCTCCCTGGGCGTCATCGCCACGGTCCTGGCCGTGTCCATCATCGCCTCCCTGATGTACCCGAAGAAGGTGGAGGAGCTCTCCCCGGTGAGCCAGGACCCCCTGGGCGACGAGCCCGACCCGGGGGCGGCGCCCATCGACTCCACTCCCGGGGTGCACGATTCCGAGCCCTGAGGTCTCGGCGGTCGGTGCCCTTTGTCGGTGCGGGGGCCTTTTGCGCCGCCGGCGCGCCGGTGATATACTCGCCCTCTTTAGTTAGCGCACACGTCAGGCTTCGGATTCCGGAGGTATACATGTCGGAACAGATCAAGAGCACCAACATCACCTGGCACCAGGGAGACGTATCGAAAGAAGATCGGGAACGCCTGAACGGGCACAAGGCCGTGGTGATTTGGTTTACGGGCCTCTCCGGTTCCGGCAAATCCACCCTGGCACACGCGGTCGAGAACGCCCTGTTCCAGCGGGGCTGCCGCACCTACGTCCTCGACGGCGACAACATCCGCCACGGACTCAACAAGAACCTCGGCTTTTCCCCCGAGGACCGGACGGAGAACATCCGCCGCATCGGCGAAGTGGCCAAGCTCTTCGTGGACGCGGGCGTCATCGCCATGACGGCCTTCATTTCGCCCTACCGCGAGGACCGCGACAAGGCCCGGGAGATCGCCGGAGACGGCAACTTCATCGAGGTATATGTGAAGGCCGACCTGGAAGTTTGTGAAAGCCGGGATCCCAAGGGCCTGTACAAGAAGGCTCGGGCGGGGCAGATCCCGGAGTTTACGGGGATTTCGGCGCCTTATGAAGAGCCGTTGAACCCGGAGCTGGTGGTCGACACCGGCCGGGAAAACCTCGAAACCTGCACCGAAAAAGTCTTGAACCTCCTTAAGGACCGGGGCATTATCTCGTAGCTTCTCTTGTGTCTGACGGCCCGTGAACGCCATACATCTAGGCGTCTGCGGGCCTTTTTCTTGTTTTTACCACAACATATTGCGCCGTTGCCTGGCCTATGCTACAATGGCCGAAAACGGGGGTGACGCCGGTGCGATTTGGAAAACGTAACAAGCAATCGCTCGCGATGGGCTGGCGCGTGAGGACTCAGCCCGATGATTCCGAGTTCAGCCCGGTCGCTTCGGAAGAGCGCAATGCCTTGCTCTCCCCGGCCGAGGCCGACGACGAAGGAAATCCCATCTCGGACGACCCGCCCGCCACGGGCACGCAGCGTCTGTTGACCGCCTTGGGCCGTTTCGAACGGCAGGTGACCAAGGCGCGCGAAGGCGCTCCTCAGGAGGTCTGGTCCGACGAGTGCATGAACCAGCTCATCAGCGCCGTGGAAGTGGCCCTGTCGGAAGGTTGGGAGGAGGTCGTCGAGGCCCTGACCGAGACCGGGCGCATCCTCCAGAGCTATGAGAACGTCAATCAGGCCCACCAGGCCATTCCCTTCCTGTCGGACAGCTACGAGGCGCTGTGCCTGATGGTGGGCGACCTCATCGTCGGGAAGGTGCGGTCCGGGGTTATTCTCAAGTGGCGCAACCGCTACCGCCTGGCGCTGGACGACCTGAAGGAAGCGGGGATCCCGCTGGTCCGCGACGACGACGAGCCATCCCGCCGGAGGCGCGGTGTATTCCTGCGCGAGGAGGCCTCCGAATCGGAGCCCCGGACGCTCACGTTCCCGACGCCGGCCGCCCGGGTCGAACCGGAGCCCGTCGACGCTCCGGAGGAGGACTATCCTTCGGATGAAGCGGAGCGGGACGCGGAGACCGTCGCCGCGGCCGCGATGCCCGAAGAGGCCAAAGCCGTGGAGCCGCCGGAACCAACGACCGGGTACGAGGCGCCTCGTGCCCTCGACGAGCTTCCCCCGCTGACGCCGCTTCGCATGGACCTCTTCGAGATGGACGCGCGGCGCGACGAAGCGGCGGCGGAAGAGGCCGATTCCGAAGACGGAAACGGTACCGCTCCGGAAGTGATCGAACGCCTCGACATCCTCTGCGAGCAGTTGTCGGGCATGGAGCGGAATCCGGAAGCCGATCCGCTGCCGGCCTTCTGCACCATCCTCGACAGCGTGTCGTACCTCGAGCAGGATGCCTTGAACCACGAGCGGCCGGGCCGCGTGTCGCTGTGCACCATGATGGCGCGCATGTGCGATCGGGCGTCGGAGCTCGAGGGCGGCCCCGACGACAAGTTTTTCGAGCTTGCCTATGCCTTCTGCGGCGTGTACGTGGAGGCCGACGACGGTCCGGACAACCCCATGATCCGGAGCTGGATCGAAGAGTGCGAGGGGTTGCTGACCTACTGGAGCGAGGCGCCCGCCGAGGCCGTCGAGGAAGCGCCGGAAGAGCCCTCCGACTCCGTATTCGAAGACGACGACGTGTCGCCGGCGTTTGAGGCCCTGGAGGCCGAGGAACAGGAGGAGGCCGACGCCGAGCCGCTGGTGCTTCCCGTCGAGCTGGTGGCGAACGCGGAAGAGGCCGAAGTCGAATCGCCCGAGACTTTCGACGAGGCGGAGGAAATCGCTCCGGAGCCGCAGGTCGAAGTGCCGGTCGCGGATGCCGAAGAACCGGTTTCGGACCGGGAGGAGACGGTTGTGACTGCCGAATCGGTGCCGCTGGAAGTGCTGGAGACGGAGCAGGCGATCCCCGAGGAGACCGAGGAGGCTGCGGCGCCGCTGACGGACGACGAGGCGGCGGAATCGCCCGAGTCGCTCCTCGAGGTGGCGCAACGGGCCATGACCGGCGGTCGGGCGGCGGACGCCAAGCGGCTGGCCCTGCGCGCCGCGGCCATGCTGGCGGAACTGGAAGTCGAGCAGGCGGTCAAGCGCGTGGCGGAGGCGGAAATGCGCCTGCGCCAGGGCGCCGACCTCATCGAGCAGGCCCGGTCGGAGGTGCAGCAGGCCGAGCAGACGGTGGTGGGTGCGTCCAAGTCCGTCGAGGACGGCGAAGTCTCGCTGGAGCTGCACCGGAGCCAGACGGGCGAGGTGGGCCAGCAGCTGACCGAGGTCGAGCAACGCGTGGCGGACCTGGACGAGCAGATCCGGCAGCTCCAGTTGCGCCGCGAAGAGGAGGCCCGGAAGCTCGAGGCCACGCGCCAAACCCTCGAGGAAGCCCGTCAGGCAGAGGAGGCCGCCGCGGCCGAACTGGCGGCGCTCAAGCAGGCCGAAGAGGAAGCGCGGGTGCGCCTCGAGGACTCCCGGCAGCGGGTGAAAATCCTCCAGCGCAAGCGCACCGAGGTCGAGGCCGCCATGGAACGGGCCCGGGAGGCGCTGACGCAGCAACGCCTGTCCCTGGCGGACATCAAAGAGACGCTGGCGCAGGTGGGCGAACGAAGTCCCGGCGACGAGGCGGTCGAGACCGAGGAACTCCTGTTCTAGATCGCCTGCGCCGAAGCGGTGACGGCGGCGGTCGGCCCGGGGGGAGGCGCGTGCCGCCGGGACGACGACCCCGCGGCGGCTCGCCGTGCATGGGGGTCCGGCGCACCGCCGTTCCGCTCCGTTCGGGGAAGGCGCGTGCGACGGGTCAAGCTTTCGGCGCCCTCCAACGATGAATGTTCCGGCGGGAGAGGACGGTTGGACTCCGGCATATGGGCGAAGCCGCGTGCGGAGCGGCCGTAGCATCCACCCGACGGGGCGGGGCGTCGATCCACCGGCCGTCGCGGCCATCCGAGGAGACAAGCGAAGCAACCCGTACCACGAAAGTTCCGGAAGTATTCGTCGGTGCGGTTCAGGAGATACACGTGCGGAGTAGAGGCGAGGTCGTTGGCGTCGTCGATTTCGGGTCGCGGGAAATCCGCGTCCTCATCGCGCGCCGCGACGACGAAGGCATCATACAAATTGTGGGCCACGGAACCGCCTCCGGCCGGGGCTGCGTGTCACAAGGCGTGATCCAGGACCTCGCCGCGGCCCAGCGAGCCCTGCGAAAGGCCTTGGGCGACGCCGAGCGCGAGGCGCGGGTCCGGGTGCCGTCTCTGTTCTGCGCCGTCAACGGGCGGAACGTCGAAACCTTCGTGCGCGAGGGCAATGTCGAGGTCGATCACGGCGTGATCGAGCCCGCCCACCTCGAGGAGGCCCGCGATATTGCGTCTCGGGGCATCCTGGCGCCGGGCAAGAAGGTGACCGCCTCGGTCACCGCCCAGGAGTGGTACGTCGACGATCTGCGGGTCATCGATCCCGTGGGGATCCGGGGCCAGGTGCTCAAGACCCGCGTCCATTTCGCCCGGCTTCCCGCGGTCGTGGAAGACAACATCGCCACGTGCATCGACGGGCTGCGGCGGGAGCTCGAGGACATCGTTTTTCAGCCCCTGGCCTCGGCCCTCGGTTCCCTGACGCCGGAAGACATGGAATTGGGCGTGGCGGTCCTCGATCTGGGACGGAGCACCACCGGACTCGCCGTGTACCGCGACTACGGCATCCTCGGTTCCTGCTGCTTCGAGTGGGGAGGCTACCACCTCACGCGGGACGTGGCCGCCGGGCTTCAAATCTCCTTTGAAGAGGCCGACCAGCTCATCCTCGAGTACGGGATCTCGGACGAGTTCCTCCGCTTCGCCGCCAACGGCTCCGGAGACGGGGTCTACGAGGAAGAGCGGACGGAAGGCGCGGGCCGCCGCATCAAGCTGGCCACCGCGGTGCGAGGCGCGCCGTCGGTGGTGGATCGGGCCGACCTCGACGCCATCGTATTCGAGCGGGCCCGGGAATTGATGACCAAGGTGAAGGAATACCTCGACGTCCGGGGCCTCAGCAAGAACCTGGTGCGCGGCGTCGTCCTGGCAGGAGGGGCCGCCACGGTGCGCAACCACGCGGCGTTGGGCGAATCGGTGTTTCAGGTTCCGTGCCGCGTCGGGCTGCCGAACAGCGTCGAGATCCTGCCCCACGAGGTCAACGCGCCCGAGTGGTGCGCCGCCGTCGGCATCGTCCGCCACGGATTTGATTACCGCACCGCCGCCCAGAACGGCCGCATCGATCCTCGGGGCCCGGTGGTGTCCGGCGTGCGCCGCATCGGTCGCTTCGTCAAGAAGTATTTCTTTTGAATGACGGCCGACACGGGGCAAGCGTCGAGCAACCCCGGGTGCGGGAGCAACGATCGGCCCGGACCGTTGTATCGTTCTTACGCCGCGCTATATCGTCCGGCGTCTCTTGGGGTAGAATCGGGGAGGCCGCCGGGCGCGTTGCGTACGGCCGGGCCTTTCGCCCGGGACGGGGGCCCGGGAAGAGCGAAAAATCGATAATCAGTGGAAGTTGGCAACTCGGCAGCGCCGGAGCATCGGCGGACACGGTTCCTCCGGGATCTCCGCAAGACCGCGGGCCTACCGGGCGTGTCGTGCCGCGAGGTGCGGATCTCGAGCGCCGGTGCCGATAGAGTCTCGAACCGGCGTACGATGCTGTTTCGTTCCGAGCAATCGTTGTCAGAGGCAGTGCGCTCCGGGGGGCGCAGAGGGAGGTAAGCATGGTACGGGTATCGACCTTTGTCGTGGTACCCAAACTGCCGCAGAAACTCGAGCGGCTTCGTGAGATCGCATTCAACCTGTACTGGTGCTGGGATCCCGAGGCCATCGAACTATTCTTCCGCATGGATCGGGATCTCTGGGGGCGGACCCACCAGAATCCGGTCCTGTTGCTGGGTCAGATCGATCAGAGGCGCCTCGTCGAGTTGTCTCAGGACGAGAGCTTCCTGGCGCACGTGGACCGCGTGTACCAGCGCCTCCAGGAATACCTGCAGTCCAACAACTGGCGCCAGAAGAATCCCGACGCGCCCCAGGGCTTCCAGGTGGCCTACGTGTCGGCGGAGTTCGGGGTCCACGAGTCCCTGTCGATTTACTCCGGGGGCCTGGGCGTGCTGGCCGGCGACTATCTGAAGTCGGCCAGCGACCAGAACATTCCCCTGGTCGGCGTGGGGCTCCTCTACCGGGAAGGCTACCACCGGCAGTACCTGAACGCCGACGGCTGGCAGCAGGAGCGGTATCCCCGCAACGACTTCTATAACATGGCCATCTCACTCGTGCGCGACGGCGCGGGCAAGCCGATCCTCTTCGAGGTCCCGTATCCGGAGCGGAACGTGAAGGCGCGGATCTGGCGGGCCCAGGTGGGCCGCGTACCCCTGTTCCTCCTCGACACCGACGTCGAAGAGAACGACCAGGACGACCGCGAGATCACGGCCCGGCTGTACGGCGGCGATCGCGACATGCGGATCCGCCAGGAGATCCTCCTGGGCATGGGCAGCGTGCTGGCCCTCCAGGCCCTGGGCATCCGGCCCACCATCTACCACATGAACGAGGGGCACGCCGCCTTTCTTACGCTGCAGCGGATCAAAGACCTGGTGCTCAAGGAGAAGCTGTCGGTGGACCACGCCATCGAGGCCGTGAAAGCCGCCAGCGTCTTCACCACCCACACCCCGGTTCCGGCCGGCAACGACATGTTCGCGCCCGACGTCATCTTCCGGTACTTCGGCCGCTACGTCGAGGAAGTGGGCATGTCCATGGATCGGCTTCTCGGCCTCGGCCGCCAGGAACCTCAGGACAGCCGCGAGCCCTTCTGCATGACCGTGCTGGCCCTCAAGCTGTCGTCCGCGGCCAACGGCGTCAGCGAGCTCCACGGCAAGGTGGCCCGCGGCATGTGGGCCCGGGCCTGGCAGGACATCCCCCAGGACGAGGTGCCCATCACGTCCATCACCAACGGCGTCCACATCCGGTCCTGGGTGTCGCGAGACCTCGCGGGCCTTTACGACCGGTACCTGGGACCCGGGTGGTACATCAACTCGTCGGACAAGGACGTGTGGAACCGAATCGACGAGATCCCCGACGCGGAACTCTGGCGCACCCACGAGCGGCGCCGCGAGCGCCTGGTCAACTTCGCCCGCCGCCGGCTGGTGGAACAGCTCCGGCAGCGGGGCGTTCCCTCGGCGGAACTCAAGGCGGCCGGCGAATCCCTCGATCCCGAGGTGCTGACCATCGGGTTCGCCCGGCGCTTCGCCACCTACAAGCGGGCCCACCTGATCCTGATGGACGAGGAGCGCCTGGCCCGCATCCTGGCCGGCGACCCGGACCGCCGGGTGCAGTTGATCATCGCCGGCAAGGCCCATCCCCAGGATACGCAGGGCAAGGAGGTCATTCGCCGGATCATCCACTACATGCGCCGCCACGATCTGCGCAACAACGTGGTGTTCATCGAAGACTACGACATGAACGTGGCCCGCTACATGGTGCAGGGCGTGGATTGCTGGCTCAATACACCCCGCCGGCCCATGGAAGCCAGCGGCACCAGCGGCATGAAAGCCGCCGCCAACGGCGCCCTCAACATCAGCATCCCCGACGGGTGGTGGTGCGAGGCCGAGGGGCTCGGTGAAAACGGCTGGAGCATCGGCCGCGGCGAGACCTACGAGAACAACGACGAACAGGATCGCATCGAGAGCGAGATGCTCTACGAGATCCTCGAGCGCGAGGTGGTGCCCACCTTCTACGACCGCGGGCGGGACGGCCTGCCCCGCGCGTGGGTCCGCCGCATGAAGACGGCCATTCGCACCATTTGCCCCTTCTTCAACACGCAGCGCATGATCCTCGAGTACACGAATCGCTTCTACCTTCCCCTGGCCCGGCGTCGGGAAGTCCTGCGCGCCGACGGGCGGCGCCGCTCGCTCGAGCTCGCCCAGTGGAAGGAGAAAGTCCGCCAGAACTGGAACAAGGTCCAGTTCACCAACGTCGAGGCGGCCGCCGAGGACGCGCTGTACTACGGTTCCGAGTTGCAGGTGACGGCGGAGCTGCACCTCGACTCCCTCAGCGAAAAGGACATCAACGTCGAGGTCTATTACGGCGACCTCGACCCGCTGGGGCGCATTCCCCGGGGCAAGGCCGTCAAGATGCGGTTCACCGGGAAAAAGGAAGGCGACATACACCGTTTCGAGGGCGCCATTCCCTGCGACAAGACCGGCCAGCTCGGGTTTGCCGTGCGGGCGGTCCCGAGCCACTCGGATCTGATCCAACCCCACGAGACGGCCCTAATCACCTGGGCCCAGTAGCCGGGGATCCGAAGCCCGGAGAAGTACCGAACGAATCCTGTATGCGAAAGAGTCCGTTCGGGGTGCAGGCACGAGCCCGTATCCCGGACGGGCTCGTCTTTTTGGGGGCGGTAGGTCAGTCGCTCGAAGGTCCGGTCTGTCCGCGGCGGCGGCGACGCGCCTTCTGCTTGCGGATCTTTTCGCGGCGAAGGGCTTCCGGGCTCTCCGAACCGAGGGCCTGAGCCTCGAGCAGCTCGCACAGGCGGCGCCGCGCGTAGAAGCGGTTGAGCCCCTGGGAGCGGGCCTTCTGCATCTTGACCTCGATGCCCGACGGCTTGTGACGGAGCTGCACGGCCGAACTGGTCTTGTTGACCTTCTGGCCCCCGGGACCGCCGGACCGTATGAAGGTCTCCTCGAGATCGGCCTCGGTCACGCCGCACGCCGCCATTCGGGCGCGCAGTTCCGCCTCCTTCTCCGGAGTCACGCCGAATTTGGACATGTTGCGCTGTCGTGCCTCGGTGGCGTTCCGCCTGTTAAATAACGCGCAGGATTCGATGGGCCGTGTATTCCTGGCCGAACATGTCGCGGGTGCGGACCGTGACCCCGTGGGTCCCCTCCGGCAGACGGTCCGGCAGGGTTCCCTTCCAGATGTGTGAGCTCACGCTCGGCGGGTCCATCTTCCATCCGAACCGTTCCTCGAGCTCGACGGAGATGTCGGCCGTCTGCTCGTACATGCGCTGGCATGCGGGGTCCCGTTCCGGGGTCCGCTCGAGCGGTATCCATTCGCCCTCGTCGCCGACGCGCATCTCGACCCGGGACCGTTCGGACCCGGCGAAGACGTTGACCCAGGCCTCGACGGAGCCCGTCTCCGCCGATTCCACCTCGTCCGGCAGGTAGATGTTCATCTGGTAGTCCGCGGGCCGGCGGGCCGCCTTGAACCGGATGCTGTAGCGGTTGCCGTCGAAATCGACGATGGAGTAGCCGTTGGGTGCGCCGTCGTTCATGGTGGCGTGGGGAATGCCCAGCTCGTCGAAGACGCCGCACCACCAGCTCCCCGACACGGCCGCGTTCACCAGGTGATGGTGGGGTTCCGGTTGGCTCCAGCCGTATTCCTCGCCGAGGAAATGGTGGGACTGCTCGTGGGCGTGGCCCGAGATGGAGAAGGTATGGGGTCGGTCGGCGAGGAGCGCCAGCAACTCCCGGCCGTTGCGGCAGCGGTGGAGGGGAATGTGCATCATCAGGACCACCAGCCGATCCATGGGCACCGTGGACAGGTAGTTGCGCACGAAGGTGAGTTGGTCGGCGGTGAATCGGCCCTCGTACCCGCCTTCGGACTTCACATAGACGGAATCGAGGGCGATGAAGGCGACGTCGGCGTATTCGAAGGCGTAGGTTGGGGGGCCGTAGACGCGCTCGAAGGTCTCGTCGGAGTACCGGTCGTCGCGGGCGTCGCGGTTGGTGTCGTGGTTTCCGAAGACCGAGTACCAGGGAATACCGATCCGGCCCACGGCGCCGTTGATCGCGTCGAACAGCCCCACGTCGTCGGCCACGATGTCGCCCAGGGTGACGCCAAAGGCGGCATCGCTCCCGATCAGCTCCTCCACCACGTCGTGGGCAATGAAGTTCACTTCTCGCATGCCGCGGGCCTGGGGGTCGGCGAAGAAGATCGCCTGGAACCGACGCGGTTCGCGCCGCACGTACAGCGGGAAGTCGATGGACGCGGGGAGGGGTCCCGTGGGTTCCACGCCGGGCGGATCGAGGGGCGGCGATCCCTGAGGCTTGTGAATGTAGTGGAACCGGGGCAGGTTGTCTTTGTCGACCGGCACGCCCCAGCCGGCGGGCTTGACCACAAACAGAATGGTGTCGTCGTTTACGGGGAGGGTCCACCGACCCTGTCCGTCGGTGCGGGTGACGTCGCGCCCGTTCGACACGCATACGCCCGGAACGCCCTGCTCGCCCGCATCGAACACGCCGTTGCGGTCGCGGTCGTGGTACACGGTGCCCCGGGCCACCGTCGAAGCCCCCGCCCATCCGGCGATTATGCCCGCCGCCAGCGCGATCGCCGTCCACACACGCATCCGTGCCAACACTGCCATAGCACCCTCTCCCTACGCCGCATCCGCCGTGTGCCGCCGCCCGTCCACCGCGGGCGCTCCTCTTGCTTAGCAGACTCGCCGGGGGCGGTCAAGTCTCCCGGTCGGCCTTGATCGGGGCGAGAAGGCGAGATTACATTAGGCGGGCCGCGCGAGAAGCAGTCCCCTTGGGAGGAACATCATGTCTCACCCGTCACGTCACGCGTTGCTCGAGACCCCTGTCTCGCCCCGTCTTCGTCCCGCGCTCCTCGGAAAGGGCGCTCTCTTTACCCTCGGCTTCCTCGCGGTCGCATGGATCGGCCTGCCGAATGTGCCCTGCCGGGCCGCGACCGACGATCAGGACCCCTCAGCGACATCGCCTGACCGCAAGCCTCCGGAGCTCGCCATGGAACCCGTCCTCGCGCCCGCCGCCGACGTTACGTACCGCCTTGAAGGCCACCTGGGCCAACGTATCGACAAGGTCATCGACAACTGGTTTCTGACCCTGCCCGAATCCAGCCCCGCCATTCTCCAGGTGCTGCGCGACCGCGACCGAACGCCTCTTCGCGAGCCCCTGGTGCCGTGGGCGGGCGAGTTCGCCGGGAAGTTCCTCACTTCGGCCCAGCTCACGTGGCGGCTGACCCGCGATGAGCGGCTCGAGGCCATGATTCGCCGGTTCGTGCGCGACCTCATCGATTGCCAGGCGCCCAACGGCTACCTGGGGCCCTTCCCCGCCGAGACCCGCCTGACGGGGTCCAACTGGGACGTGTGGGGCCATTACCACTGCATGCTGGGGCTCCTGCTCCATTACGAGGACACCGGTCATAAGCCTGCCCTCGACGCGTGCCGGAAGATGGCGGACCTCCTTTGCAATACTTTCGGTCCGGGCGGGCCGACCCTCACCAACGACGGCAGCCAGGGTCAGATGAACATGGCCGTGTGCCACAGCCTGCTGCTCCTCTATGCGAAGACCGGCGAGGAGCGCTATCGCGAACTGGCCGACTACATCGTCCACGAGGCCTGGAACGAGCCCAACGCGGGCCAGTACCTCAAAGCCGCCCTCGAGGGCAAAGAGGTGTGGGAATTCCCGGCCCACCGCTGGGAGGCCCTGCACGACCACCAGGCCCTGGCGGAACTGTATTGGATGACGGGGGAGCCGGATTATCGCACGGCTTTCGAGCGGATCTGGCGCAGTTGCGCCAAGGGCGACCGCCACAACACGGGCGGATTCACATCGGGCGAAGGCTGCGTTGGCTCCCCCTATAACCTCGGCGCCATCGAGACCTGCTGCACCGTGGCGTGGGCGGCGCTGTCCCTGGATATGCTCCGCATGACGGGCGAATCGATCGTGGCCGACGAGATCGAGTGGAGCACGCTCAACAGCGCCCTGGCGGCCATTCCTTTCAGCGGGCACACCTGCGCCTACAACGTGCCCATGGACGGCACCCGCACCTTTGGCGTCGAATTGCACTGGCAGGCGCCCAAGGGCGGTCCGGATTTGAACTGCTGCTCGGTGAACGCTCCCCGGCCCCTGGGGCAAATCGTCCAGTGGGGTCTCATGCAGGATGCGTCGGGCGGGCTCTACCTCAATTTCTACGGTCCTTCGACGATCCAGGCCACCCTTCCCTCCGGCAACCGGGTCACCCTCGTGCAGAAGACCGAATACCCGAAGAACGGGCGCGTGGAGCTGTCGGTGACTCCCGAGGTCGCGGAACGATTCGTCCTCGCCCTGCGGATACCGAAATGGTCCACGGCGACCGAAGTGAAGCTCAACGGCGAACCCGTCGGCGGCGTGTTGCCCGGCATGTACCTCCGCATCGACGACGAGTGGAAGGCGGGCGACGTGATCGAATTGTCCCTCGACTTCCGTCCGCGCTTTTGGGCGGGCGAGGCCGAGGCGGCGCACAAGGTATCCGTATACCGCGGCCCCATTCTCCTCGCCTACGACGGCCGCTTCGACAACCGGAACCCCAATGCCCTCCCCATCGTGAACCCCGGCGAGATCTCCATTGAAGACGCCTCCTACGAAGGGCCGCTCGAGCCCTGGATGTTCGCCGTCCTCCGCTCCGGCGATGTCACGATTCCCGTCTGCGACCTCGCCAGCGCGGGACAGACCGGCAACCATTACCGCACGTGGCTCCCGGCGAGAAACATGCCGCCTTCGCCCTTCCACCTGGTGAGCCAGGAAGTGAGCGAAGACGGCGTGGTCCTGCGCTGGACGCGGAACGCCCACGCCGAGACGTGGACCGTCGTCCTCCAGCCGGACTCGGGGTCGCCCCTCGTTACGAAGGACCTGACAGAGCCCGAGTTCTCGGTGAGTCCCACTTCCGGGGACTACACCTGGACCGTGTATGCCGTCAATGCCCACGGCCGCACCGAAGCCGCCAACGCCGGCCAGGCATACTGGCGGTTCCATGTACCCTAATCGTCGTTTCGGAGCGTTTTCCGCAATAACCGGAGGGTAAATGCGCATCGTCATCGCGCCGGATTCGTTCAAAGAGTGCGCCCGCGCCGCACAGGTGGCCGAGGCCATCGCCGAAGGGGCGCGCCGGGCCTGTCCGGACGCGGAGCTGGACCTTGTCCCCATGGCGGACGGGGGAGAGGGGACCGTCGAGGCCCTGGTGGCCGCCACGGACGGGCGACGGGTCGACGTGGAAGCCACGGGACCCTACGGCGAGCGGGTGCCGGCGTTCTACGGCGTCCTGGGCGACGGGCGCACCGCCGTGATCGAGATGGCCGCCGCATCGGGCCTGCACCTCGTGCCCCGGGACCGGCGGAACCCCCGCATCGCCACCACCCGCGGAACGGGCGAGCTCATCCGCCACGCCCTCGACAGCGGCTTTCGCCGGATCATCGTCGGCCTGGGCGGCAGCGCGACCAACGACATGGGCGCGGGCATGGCTCAGGCCCTGGGATACTCCCTCCGGGACGCGGAAGGGGAAGAGCTACCGCCGGGTGGCGCCGCCCTGAGCCGGCTGGAGTCGATTGACCGGACCGGCGTCCATCCGGCCCTGTCTGAGGCCGAAGTCGTGGCCGCCTGCGACGTGGACAATCTCCTGTGCGGCCCCCGCGGCGCGTCGCGCGTGTACGGGCCTCAGAAGGGCGCCGATCCCGAGGCCGTCGAGGAACTCGACCGGGCCCTGTGTCGCGCGGGCGAAATCGTCGAGGCCCGGATGGGCATCAACGTCCTGGAAATTCCCGGCGGCGGCGCGGCGGGCGGACTGGGAGCGGGGGTGGTGGCCTTTCTGGGCGCGGAGCTACGGCGCGGCATCGACATTGTCGCCGAAGCCACGGGCCTGCGGACGCGGCTGGCGAAGGCGGACCTCTGCATCACGGGCGAAGGCGCCCTGGACGAGCAGACCGGCCACGGCAAGACGCCGGCGGGCGTGGCGCGCCTGGCACGGGAGGCCTCGGTCCCCGTGGTGGCCCTCGGCGGACGCCTGGGCGACGGCTACCGCGCGCTCTACGATCAGGGCGTCGTCGCGGCGTTTTCCATCGCGCCGGGGCCGATATCCCTGGCGGAGGCGCTGGAGAACGCGCCGGAATACCTCGCCCAAACGGCCGAAGCGGTGGTACGGATGTGGTGCGCGCGCCATCGGTAGCACCGATGAACGGAGGCGGATGCAGCAGCGAGACACGGACCTTTCGAACCCCATGAAGGGCATCGCATTTCAAGACCCCGCCGCGGCGGAACGGCGGCTTTCCGCCCTCCTGGACCCCGACCGGCCCGCCATGGGAGAGAACCTGCGGGCGGCCCTCGAAGAGGTGGCGGAACCCGACCGGGTGCTGGTGTCGCTCGAGCGATTCTTCGAGAGCGCAGCCGTGGCGTCCACGCACCGGGGGCTCCTGGCCGAGGCGCCGCGCTATGCGCGCCTCCTGGTTTCGCTCTTCGACCAGAGCCATTTTCTCACGGACATCGTGTGCCGCAATCCCGAGTACACCCTGTGGCTCTGGGAGGAGGCGGAACTGACGCGGGCCCGCACCGTCGAGGAGATGTCGGCCGAGCTGCGGGCCCAGCTCGAGGCCTTCGACGACTTTCGCGCTCGGTGCCAGTCCCTGCGCCGGTTCAAGCGGCGCGAGATCCTGCGCATCGGGACCCGCGAGGTCTACGCCCACGCCCCCGTGTCGTCCGTGACGGAAGACCTGGCCAACCTGGCCGACGCGGCCCTCGAAGCGGCCGTCGGCATGGGCCGCGACGACCTCCTCCGCCGTTTCGGCACGCC
>CAYVOE010000006.1:7292-9177 GCA_964452795.1 uncultured Nitrospiraceae bacterium | reverse complement strand
CTCCGACATCGACCTCTTGTTCATCTACTCCCATGAAGGCACGACGGACGGGGGCACGTCGGGATCCGTCTCGAACGCCGAGTTCTTCTCGAAGCTCGGCGAGCGCGTCATCCTGGCCATCTCGGAACAGACCGAGGAGGGCCGCGTCTTTCGCGTCGACATGCGGCTGAGGCCCTACGGCCGCATGGGCGCTTTGGCGGTGAACATCGAGAGCTGCATCGATTACTACGAGCATTTCGGCCAGGCCTGGGAACGGCAGGCGCTGATCAAGGCCCGCGCCGCCGCCGGCGACCGCGCCCTCGGCGAACGGTTCATCGAGGCGACCCGGCCCTTCGTCTTCCCCCGCTACTTCGACGACGAGACCCTCGAAGACATCCAGGAAACCAAGCGCCAGATGGAGGCCATGACCGCCGACCGGGGCGAGACCGAGATCGAGGTCAAGCTCGGCCGCGGCGGCATCCGCGACATCGAGTTCACGGTCCAGATCCTGCAGCTCCTGAACGGCGGCAAGATCCCCGCCCTGCGGACCCACAACTCCCTGGAAGCCATCCGCATTCTCGGCGAAGAGAACCTGCTCACGCCTTTCGAGGCCACGGAACTCACCAGCAACTACGTGTTCATGCGCCAGGTCGAGCATCGCCTCCAGATAGAAGGCGGGCGGCAGGTCCACGTGCTCCCCAGCGACCCCGAGGCCCTCGACATCCTCGGAAAACGGCTGGGCTACGCTTCGGGAGCGGCTTTTATGTCCGTGTTCCGCGACCGGGCCGAGCGGACGCGGGCCATCCTCGAGCGGTTTCTCGCCGTCGAGGGCTCGGGCCACCTGTGGGTGTCCGATTTACTCAACCGCTATTCCGACGGGGAGGTGGCCCTGGCGAGGCTACGAGACCTGGGCTTCCGCGACGCCGAGCGGGCCCGCGAAGAGTTCCTGACCCTGTGCCACGGGTCGGCGGAACGTCCCCACACGCTCCACGTGCGCCAGGGCTTCTACTCCTTCGCCCCCGTGCTGATCCGGAACCTCGCGGAGACGACCCGTCCCGACGAAAACCTGCTGCGGCTCGCCCAGGTCTTCGCCAACCTGCGGGCGCCGGGGCCCATCTACGAGATCCTCCGGCTGCAACCGGAGTTCTGCGATCTGCTGGTCCGGCTCGTGGCCAACAGCGAGTTTCTCTCGAGCATCCTCATGCGCGACCCGGGCCTCTTCGACGCCATCGGCATGCCGGGAGCGCTGGAACAGCCGGTCGCCCGGGAACGCCTCGAGGAAGACCTGGCCGGCCTGTCGATGGCCTACGACCCTGAGGCCGCGGCCTACCGTCTGCGCGACGGGGAACTCCTGCGCATCGGGTTGCGGGAACTCCTGCTGGGCGTCGACGTGGTCCAGATCGGGCGGGAGCTGTCCCTCCTGGCGGAGGTGATCCTGGACCACGCCGTGTCTCGGGCCCGGGAACGCGTGGCGCAGCGCTTTGGCGACACGGACGGCGGATTCGCCGTGCTGTCGCTGGGCAAGCTGGGCGGCTGCGAGATGGGCTACGGCAGCGACCTCGATCTGCTCTTTGTATACGACGGCAACGGGGGCGCGCCGGAGACCACCAGCCCCATCGAGTACTACACCGCCCTCGCCAGCCACATCATGCGCATCCTCAAGGAGCCCACGCGCCACGGCCAGCTCTACGACATTGACGCCCGGCTCCGACCCGAGGGCAGCAAAGGCATGCTCACCGTCAGCGCGGAACGGCTCATTGAATATTACCGTCAGGAAGCCCAGGCCTGGGAGCGCCTCGCCCTGATGAAGGTGCGGGCCGTCGGCGGCGACCGCGACTTCGCCGAAGCCGTGGCGCGGCAGGCCCAGGACATCGCCTTCCACACGCCGCTCTCGGCGGAAAATCTG
>CAYVOE010000006.1:0-7282 GCA_964452795.1 uncultured Nitrospiraceae bacterium | reverse complement strand
GAGGAAACTGGCCGAGCAGGCCTCGCCGCTCCATCTCAAGAAGAGCGAGGGAGGGATCGCCGAGATCGAGTTCGCCGTGCGCCTGCTCCAGCTCCGGCACGCCGCAGACCATCCGGAGCTGAAACGGCCCGATGTGGTGGGCGCAGTGGACGCCCTCGAGGCGGCGGGGCTTGTCGCATCCGACGACGCCGGTCGATTGACCGAGGCCTACCGGTTCCTGCGGCGCGTCGAGAACCGCATCCGCATCCGCCACGGCCGGTCCGAAAGCGCCCTCCTTCCCGAGAGCCCCGACGACCGCGCCGACCTCGCCACCCGCCTGGGCATCGATGGCGACCTGTTGGAGGAGGCGACGCGGCGCCGGGAATGGGTCCACGGATTCTATACGGAGCTGCTCAACCGGCTGTCGGCATAGTTACCGCCGTCGGCGATCGCTTCTTACCCCACCCGAAGGCCGTCGATCTTATCCTCGTCCACTTCAACGCCGAGGCCGGGACCCTGCGGGATGGGGATCCGTCCTCCGACGGGCACGAGGGGTTCCTTCAACACGCTGGCTCCGAGGAACTGAGGTCCGTTGAGGGCGGCAGGCTTCTCCAGGCCGTAAGCGCCGTACAGGATGAGCGACGCCGCCAGGGACACGTCCGGGTCGGTGAGCCCGCTGCCCAGGAAGAGGAGTCCTGCGGCCTCGGCGATCTCGATCTGGCGCCGCGCCGACACCAGTCCACCGCACCGGGCGGGTTTCATGGCCACGCCGTCGAGGCAGTCGAGCTTGATGAACTCGATGAGGTCCGCCGGCGACACCAGACTCTCGTCGAGGAGGATGGGCAAGGCGCCCTGGCGCTTCAGTTCCCGGTACCCCGTGAGCCGGTTGGGCGGCAGGGGCTGTTCCAATACGGCCACGCCCGCGTCGGCGAGCCGTGGCGCCGCCTCCAGGGCTTGGGGCAGATCGTACCCGCCGTTGGCGTCGGCCCACAGGAAGCCCTCGGGGACCCTTTCCTTCACACGCCGGGCCAGCTCGAGGTCCGTCGTCAGATCGGGCGCGACCTTGATGTTGAAATGGCTGTAGCCTCGCTCGAGGCCGGCGTTGATGAGTCCGTCGAGGTCGTCGAGCGACTTGGGGTTGAGCGTCCAGCTCAAGAGGAGGTCGTCGGGCGGGCGGCGTCCCCAGAGGTCGGCAACGTTGAGCCCGGCACGGCGGCCGATGAGGTCGTGCAGCGCCAGGTCGATGCCCGCTTTGGTGATGGGCGCCCCCGTCGAGAAGGATCCGGCGATTTCACGGTTCATGGCCTCGTGGATGCCTTCGAGGTCGAAGGGGTCCATGCCGATGAGGGTCGGGATGAGATACCCCTCGAGGGCCGCCACGGCGCCTTCCAGTGTCTCGTAGCTCCAGCGCGGCACCGGCACGCTCTCGCCCCAGCCCACGGTCCCGTCGTCGGCCGTGATCCGGATGAGCACGGCGGGACGCCCCGCCTCCGAGGTGGGGCCCTCGAAGAACTTGAACCGCATCACCGTGGGGTAGCGCACCGGGAAGATGTCGATGCGCTCGATCTTCATCGGGACGCGCAGGTCCTCCCGCCGCGTCCGATCCGTGTCGAGTGTGGCCATGACCGTCGCCTCTCCTCGCCGATTCGGCATCCAGGGTTTCCGTCCCTCTCAAGGGTCCGAGCCTATCGTACCGGAAACGGAGCCCGGGATGCCCATGCATTTTGACGCGGCGCCGTGGTATTATTCGACTAAAGCGCGGACGGGGGAGGGGAAATCATGACGACGAACGGGGCTATGGTCTTCTCGCAGGACTACGGCGCGTTTCGCGTTCTCAGCGCGAAGGCGGCCGAACAGGCGGCGCCCTTTCCCGAAGACGTGCTCCAGTGCGCATGGTTCGACCAGATGCTCTCGAGCGACGGTCTCGTAGCCTCCGACGGCCGCTCCTTGCGCGTGCTGGCGCCCGGCTGGTGGAACCACGGCGAAGGCCCCGATTTCCAGGGCGCCCAGATCGAGTTCAACGGCCGTCTCCGAACGGGCGACGTCGAAATCCACCTGACCCACGCCGCCTGGCGTCAGCACGGCCATCACCTCGATCCCCGCTACGACAACGTCATCCTCGTGGCCGTGCTCGAAGAGGAGCCTCCGCGCCATCCGCCCACCACGTCGAAGGGACGGCCCATCCCGACCCTGCTTCTGTCGCATTTCATCGAAGGCGACCTCGAAACCCTCCCCGAGCGCCTCTCGACGGACGACTACCCCTACGACGCCCCCGCGGCCTTCGGCGACTGCTCCCACGCCATCGAGGCCTGCGGACCCGACCGCATCGAAGCGCTGCTGCGGCTTGCCGGCGAATGGCGCGTGCTGAACAAGGCGAAGACCCTGCGGGATCGCATCGATCGCGTCGGCCCCAACCAGGCCCTCTACGAGGCCGTCCTCACCGCCTGCGGGTTCAGCCGTTACAAACACCCCTTTCGCGTTTTGGCGCGGCAACTTCCCTACGAGCGCGTGATCCAACTGGCGCGCCGCGACGGACGGCTCGTGGAAGCGGCCCTGTTTCAGGTGGCGGGCCTCTTGCCCGAGGAGCCTCCTTCCGGAACGGAGGAGCCTTCCCACCTCGCGGAGCTCCGCGCCCTGCGAGAGAAGCACCTGCCCGGACTGCGGCGGTTGCCCCTCGACTGGAAGCGCCACGGCGTGCGCCCCACGAACTATCCCGAGCGGCGCCTGGCCGGGGCGGCGCGTCTGCTGGCCCGGCACGCCTGCGACGGCGGCTTCCTCGAGACCGTGGAACGGGTGTGGCGGCAAGACCTCGCCCCGGGTCCGCGCCGAAAGGCCTTCGAAGACCTCTTCCCCCGCCCGATGGGATTCTGGGCGACCCATTGCACCTGGACCGGCAAGGAACTTTCCCGGCCGGTGGCCCTCCTCGGGCCGAGCCGGATCCGCGGTATCATCGGCAACGTGTTCGTGCCCATGGCGCTGGCCCTGGCGCGTCGCGCCCGCGATCGCCGCCGCGAGGAGGTGGTGTTCGAGTTCTTCGCCAAACTGCCCGCCGAGCCTGACAACCAGATCCTCAAGGCCATGGTGCCGCGCCTGTTCGGCTCGGGTCCGGCGCCCCGACTCGATTTCCGCCTGCAACAGGGCATGCTCCAGATGTTCTACGACTGGTGCGAGCCGAACCCGTCGTGCCGCGCCTGCTCGGTGATCCCCTGCGTCGAGGCCGTCGCGTCCGACTGACACGCCGCCGCCCGGGCGAAACGGTTTGCGAACCCCGAGAATGGGCCACTACAATGGCCCCCGACTGCGGACAAATTCGGAAGGAGAACGACCATGGCGAAGAAGTTTCGCGCGGGGGTTATCGGGTGCGGCATGATCGCGAAGCGCCTGCACGTGCCCGACTATGCGTATTGCCCGGAAGCGGAGTTGGTGGCGTTCTGCGACCTCGAGTCCGGCAAGGCGAAGGCCCTGGCGGAGCGCTGGTCGCCCGAAGCGGCCGTCTACACCGACTACAAGAAGATGCTGGCCGAATCGGAACTGGACTGCGTCACGGTGGCCCTGCCCAACCACCTCCACGGCCCCGTTACCCTCGACGCCCTCAAGGCGGGCTGCCACGTCATGGTCGAGAAGCCCATGGCCATGAACGCCGCCGAAGGCCGGAAGATGGTCGACGCCGCGGAGAAGGCGGGCAAGCTGCTCATGGTGAACCAGAGCCAGCGCCTGTTCCCGCCCCACATCAAGGCCCGGGAGGTCGTCGAAAGCGGCATCCTCGGACGCATCCTCCTGGTGACGGCCATGTTCGGCCACGAGGGACCCGAGCACTGGAGCCCCACGGGCAAGTGGTTTTTCCAGAGGGACAAGGCCGGCTGGGGCGCCATGGCCGACCTCGGCGTCCACAAGGCCGACCTTATCCGCTTTCTCACCGGCAAAGAGGTGGCGTCGGTCTCGGCCTACACCGCCCGGCTCGAGAAGAAGGGCAGCGTCGAGGACAACTTCGTCTCGGCCCTGACCTTCACCGACGGCACCCTCGGCACCTTGTGCGCCTCGTGGACCGTGAAGGGCATGGAGGCGAATTACACCCTGCTCCATTGCGAGAACGGCACCCTGCGGGTGGCGGAAATCCCGGGGCAGCCCCTCGTGGCCCAACTGACGAAGCCGAAGTGCGAGATCGTCTTCGAGGCGCCCCCGCCGGTGACGAACTACGTCGAGTCCTGGGGGCTCGACGTGAGCGGCCGTTTCGTGCGGGCCGCCATGGGCCTCGAAGAACCCTTCTGCACCGGCGAGGAGGCCCTCAAGTCCCTCCAGGTGATCCTGGCCGCGGAACAGTCCGCCAAGTCCGGGAAAGCGGTGAAGCTGAAGCACTAGCGGCAGTCTCGGTCCGGGGCGGTCGCTCGATTCCTCCAGAGAGGAGAGGTAGGTAGTTTGACGCAGATTACGGTGGACTTGGGGGAGCGGTCGTACCCGATTTTCATTGGCGAAGGGACCCTGGACCGCCTTTCGAACGTGCTGGCCGGGCTGAAGGTCCGAGGCACGGCGGCGGTGGTCACCGACAGCAACGTGGCGCCCTTGTACGGCGATCGAGTCGTGGAGCGGGTCCGCGAGGCGGGGCTCCGGACGGCGCTGTGCGTGATGCCGGCCGGCGAGGAGCACAAGCGCCTCGAGCGCATCGAGGAGCTCACCGGGCAGTTCCTCGAGGCCGGGGTCGATCGCGCGGGCGGGGTGATCGCCCTGGGCGGCGGCGTGGTGGGCGACGTGGCGGGCTTCGCGGCGGCCGTGTTCATGCGGGGCATCCCTTTCGTCCAGATCCCCACCACCATCGTGGCCCAGGTCGACTCGAGCGTGGGGGGGAAGACGGGCGTCAACCATCCCCGGGGCAAAAACATCATCGGCTCCTTCCACCAGCCCTCCGCCGTGGTCATCGATCTGACGCTCCTACGCTCGCTGCCGGACCGGGAGCTGCGGGCGGGCCTCGCGGAAGTCATCAAGCATGGTATCATTGCCGATGAGGACCTGTTCCGTTATATGGAGGAGCGGGTCGACGCGGTCCGGGCCGGAGATCCGGCGGCCCTCGAAGTGCCGGTGCGCCGCTCCTGCGAGATCAAGGCGGCCGTGGTGGCGGCGGACGAGCGCGAGCACGGCGTGCGGGCCAATCTGAACTACGGCCATACCTTCGGCCACGGCATCGAGGCGGCCGGCATTCTGGCCCTCGAGCTGGGCCTGGTGGACTCGGCCTTCGTGGCGCGGCAGAAGGCCTGCATCGAGGCCTACGGACTGCCCACGGCGTGGCCGGAGATACCGATTGACGCGACCCTCGAGGCCATGAAGCACGACAAGAAGGCCCGGGCCGGCACGCTGAAGTTCGTGGTGGCCGACCGGCTCGGTCGCGTGGTCCACCGGACGGACGTCACCGAAGACCAGGCGCGACGGGCCCTCGAGGCGCTGAAGGGGTAAGGGGGCCCGGCGTACGCCGCGGACCGATCCAGGACTTTGACAGGAGCAGCGTGAAGGAGGCGACCATGGCGTTCGGCGGCGAGACCGCGGAGAGTTACTACGACGAGGGCCTGACCGCAAGCATGCGGGGCGACGTGGACCACGCCATCCAATATTTCGAACGGGCCCTCCACATGGACCGCTCGTTCCTGGCGGCCCGCCACCAGCTCGCCAAGGCCTACACCAAGGTGGGCCGCGGCGCGGACGCCGTGTCGCTGTTGAGCGACGTTGTGGCGCGGCGACCGGACAACGTGGTGGCCCGGCTCGACCTCGGGGCCGCCCTGCTCAGCGTGGGGAACATCGCCGACGCCCGCAAACAGTTCAATTTCGTCATCGAGCTCGACGTCAACAATCCCCGCGCCTACCTCGGCCTCGCCGAGACCTTCTTCGACGAGGGCAACTGGAACGCCGCCGTCATGCAGGCCCAGCAATCCATCGCCGCCGGCGGAAACAGCTTCCAGGCCCTCTATCTCCTCGGCCGCGCGGCGCGGTATGCGCAGAACATCTTCCTGTCCCAGGAGACCCTGGAACGGGCCGACAAGCTCCTGGAACAGTCCATCGAAAGCAGTCCCGACAACCCCGAACCCTACTATTTCCGCGGCGAGATCGCCTTCGTCTCCGACCGGTTCGGTCCCGCGCTGGACATGTACCGCGCCGCCGAGAAACGGGCCGAGCCAGGCAAGGTCTACGCCTCCTTCGGCGAGAGCTTCACCTGGTCCGATATCCTGGCGAAGCAGGCCCTGTGCTTTCAGCGCATGGACCAGCCCGACCGCGCCCGCGACATGGCCCGGCGCATCCTGGAGACGGACCCCGAGCACAAGATTGCCCGGTCCCTGGTCGCCCCGGACCAATGAACCGCCGGGTCCGACGATCCCCCAACAACACGAATACAAAGCATGACCGTTAACCGACGACCGATAGCGCGATGAGCGACCTCAACCTCCAACTGGTGCGCGAGTTCTTCGAACTCAACCTCTTCCGCGTGGTCACCAACTGGCAACAGGATTCCTGGCGGCCCCGCGCGGGCGATCCCACCACCCAGTTGGTCGTCGAGAACACCCACCCCGTCGCGGGCGCCACGGCCGATTTCGTCCTCCATCCACTCCATCTCGGCGCCATCGAACGCGCCCTCGTGGAAGTCCGGGCCTGGCACGCCGACCGTTTCTATCCGTCGACCATCGAGACAAGTCCGGTCCTGTGCCAGTTCGTCAACGACGGCTCCCTCGACTTCGCCCGCAACCTGTTCGACGGGCGCCCCTGCGACACCATCCTCATCCTGTCCGAACTTCCCAGCACCGCCGAGCAGCGGGCCCGGGCCGTTCAGCTCCTGCGGGACTGCGGGATCGGCTATGTCATGGAGTTTCCCGCCATCCTCCAGGACATGGTCGACAAGGTCAGCGTCAACGGCAATTACGTCGGTTCCGCCACGCTCCAGACCCTGCGCCTGCTCAAGCGGTACCGGCTGATCCGCAATCAGCAGATGGAGTTCGCCTTCCGTCCCGAGTTTCCCGCCGGTGCCGCGCCTCCCGTCGTCGATCTCCCCCCGGAAGAGGAGTGATCTCCCCTCCGCAGACACCACGCCGACGGACTTCCACCCCTCTCCAAGAAGCCGAGCCGGCCCGGCTCCCTCTTCCTGCACTCGCTTCTCGTCATCCACGGCGGCCGCACGGACCCACTGCGATGCGGCGTACCGGTTTGGCGGCCCAATCGACCGTCCTCCGGTTGCCGTCGCTCCCAGGGAAACTCTCCGAAGGAGATGCATATCCAGCGCGTCGACCCGACAAAGGACTCCGCCGCTCCGGAATCACCCCCCGCCGAT
>CAYVOE010000005.1:29771-32719 GCA_964452795.1 uncultured Nitrospiraceae bacterium | reverse complement strand
CCGGCCGTGCGTGGAGTCCGGTAGCAGGCCTCAGTTCAAGTCATATCATGACCATGACCGTGACCCCTGAAAAGCAGATGCAGGTGAGGCGCGCCGTTCTGGAAGGCCGGTGAGCCGTGGCGTGGCCATATCGGCCAAGACGCACTGCACATTGCTTCCTGCTTGCGGCTTGGGCGAGGACGCCCAAGCCACGTTGTCCGCCGTTGTAATGCGGGGAAAGGCGTCGTACAATCGGACGGTGAGCCGAAGCGGGTGCAAGCCGGTCGATACCCGCGACCTTCCGGTGAAGGCCCTGTCGGGCTGCAGGTGAAAGGGCCTCGTTCGGGTCCTGAAGGGCCGATAACGCCGTAAACAATCCGGTGAACAGGGGTCAGGTCTATGATACCGAGGGACGTGGGCGACTTTGACGTGGGCGATCGGGTGGCGGACCGGTACGTCATCCGACGGCTGCTGGGCAAGGGCGGCATGGGTCGGGTCTACCTGGTGGAAGACAGCGAGTCGGGCCGAGTCCTGGCGCTCAAGACCCTTCTGCCCCAGCACACGTCGAACGAGCGCGCCCTGCACCGTTTCGTTCGGGAGGTGAAGGCGGTCCGGCAGCTCGACCACCCGAGCATCGTGAAGATATACGACGCCCAGAAGTACGGCGATCTGCTCTATTACACCATGGATTTCGTGGACGGCAAGAGTCTCCACACCCTGATCCGGGAACGGGGGCGCCTGGGCTTGGGGTCCACCGTGCGGCTCTTGAGCCTCCTGTGCCACGCCCTCGAGCACGCCCATCAGTTCACCATCCACCGCGACCTGTCGCCGGACAACGTGATGGTGCTGCCCGACGGCAGCATCAAGCTCCTCGATTTCGGCCTCGCCAAGCTGGTGGATTCTCAGCAGCAATTCACCATGATCGGAACCAGCCTGGGCAAGATGCATTACAACGCCCCGGAACAGCGACGCAACGCCGCCGACGTGGACCACCGCGCCGACATCTACTCCATGGGCGTGATGTTCTTCGCCATGCTGACGGGACGGCTGCCCAAGGGGCCGGAGCGGATCACCACGTATCGGCCCGACCTGCCGAGCGAATGCGACAGCCTCTACTTCCGGGCCACGGCGGCCGACCGGGACGAGCGATTCCCGAGCGCCCGCGACCTGCGCGAGGCCCTGGCGCACCTGTACGAGGCGGCCCGGCGCAAGGCCAGGGGCGCGCAGGCCCTCGAAGAAGCGCCTCCCGAGCGGGAGCCTCGGCCGAGCCTGTGGGCACGGCTGCGGTCGTGGCTGGGCCTCGACAAGCGCCGGCGTGTCAAAAAGCTGCCCCGGGCGTAAATGGGGCGATCGGTCCCGGGAGGCGGACCGTCCTCCGGTAACCCTCTCATGAGTTTCGAATCGCAGACCCTTTTCTATCGAGATTATCGGTTTGAATACCGTTGAGCAGTCTCTCCTTCGATTTCACCCGGTTGTGCGGCGTTGGTTTCGAGAGCGCGTGGGCGAGCCCACCGACGTGCAGGCCGAGGCCTGGGATCGGATCGCCGCCGGCGAGCACGTCCTCATCACGGCCCCCACGGGCAGCGGAAAGACCCTGGCGGCGTTCCTGTGGGCCCTGGATCGGCTGCTGACGCGAGCCTGGCCCGGAGGCCGGGTGCGGGCGCTGTACGTGTCGCCCCTCAAAGCGCTGAACAACGACGTCCAGCGCAACCTCCTGGCGCCCCTGGCCGAGCTGCGGCGGTATTTCGACGAGGCGGGAGAGCCCTTCCCGAACATCCGGGTGGCCACTCGGAGCGGCGACACGGCCGAGTCGGACCGACGCCGCATGCTTCGGCAACCGCCCGAGATCCTCATCACCACGCCCGAAAGCCTCAACATCCTCCTGAGCTCGATGAAGGGCCGGGTCCTGTTCAGCGAGCTCGAGACGGTCATCCTGGACGAGGTCCATGCCGTGGCGGCCACCAAGCGCGGCACCCATCTCATCACGGCCGTGGACCGGCTGGTGCCGCTGGCGGGGGAGTTCCAGCGGGTGGCCCTCTCGGCGACGGTGAAGCCCCTCGAACGGGTGGCCGACTTCGTGGGCGGGTACGAATCCGAGGTCGTGGGCGGCGAGACCCAGTACCGCAAGCGCTCGGTGGCCCTCGTCCAGGGCGCGGGCGCCAAGGACTATGCCCTCACCGTGCGCAGCCCGGGTCCGGTGGCCGAAGGCGGCACGATCTGGCACGCCCTGGCCCAGGAATGCGGACGGATCATCGAGCGGAACCGGGCCACCCTCATCTTTACCAACAGCCGGCGCTTGTGCGAGCGCATCTGCATGTTCATCAACGAGCGGGCCGGGCGCCTGGTCGCCTACGTCCACCACGGGTCCCTTTCGCGGGAAACCCGTTTCGAGGTCGAACAACGGCTGAAGCGCGGCGAACTGGCGGCCATCGTGTCGACGAACTCCCTCGAGCTGGGCATCGACATCGGGTCTCTCGACGAGGTGGCTCTCATCGAAACGCCGCCGTCGGTGGCGTCGTGCATCCAGCGTCTCGGACGGGCCGGACACCGCGTCGGCGAGGTGAGCCGGGGCGTGCTGTTCCCCATCCACGGGCGAGACGCCCTGGAGGCGGCGGTGATGGCCCGGAGCGTGCGCGACCGCGACATCGAGGCGCTCGAACCCATCCTGTCGCCCCTCGACGTGCTCGCCCAGGTGGTGGTGTCCATGACGAGCGTCGAGACCTGGACCCTCGACGCTCTCTACGCGTTCCTGCGCACGAGCTACCCTTTCCACACCCTCCGGCGCAACCTGTTCGACCTCGTAATCGACATGCTGGCGGGGCGTTACGCGGAAACCCGGCTCCGGGAGCTCGAGCCCCTCGTGAGCGTGGATCGCCTCGACGGCACGGTGCGGGCCCGCGACCGGGCGCTACCCATACTGTATGCCTCGGGCGGGACCATCCCCGATCGGGGGTACTTCAACCTGCGGC
>CAYVOE010000005.1:0-29761 GCA_964452795.1 uncultured Nitrospiraceae bacterium | reverse complement strand
TGCGGCGCCTCGACAACCCGGCCAAGATCGGGGAATTGGACGAAGAATTCGTCTGGGAACGGTCCCTCGGCGATACCTTCACCCTCGGCGCCCAGACCTGGCAGATCCGGCAGGTCACCCATAACGACGTGTTCGTGGAGCCCGCCCGGTCGCGCAGCGCCTTCATCCCCTTCTGGCGCGCGGAAGAGGCCCGTCGCGGGTTCTCCTTCGCCGAGAAGACGGGCCTGTTCCTGCGGGAAGCCAACGACCGTCTGAAGGACCCCGCTTTCCGGGAGGAACTGGTGCGCGACCACTGCATGGAGCCCGACACGGCGGACGAGCTGATCCAATTCCTGGCGCGCCAGCGGGAAGCCACCGGCGCCGACCTTCCCCACCGGACCCATCTGCTCGTGGAACGCTTTCACGACACGCTGGAAGAGCTGGGCATCCCCCAGATGGTGTTTCACACGCTGTGGGGCGGCGCGGTCAATCGTCCTTTGGCGCTGGCCCTGGCCCAGGCCTACGAGGACCGCCACGGCCGGACCCTCGAGGTCCATTCCAACGACGACCTCATCGTCGTCGCCATCGGACCCGAGGTGACGCCCGCCGAACTCCTGGCCATGGTGACGCCGGAGTCGGTCGAAGTCCTGCTTCGCAAGCGCCTCGAGCGGAGCGGTTTCTTCGGAGCCCGGTTCCGTGAGAACGCCGCCCGGGCTCTCCTGCTGCCCCGGAAAGGGTTCGGGCGCCGCATGCCGTTGTGGGTGAACCGGCTTCGGTCAAAGCGGCTGATGGAATCGGTCTTGCCCTATCCCGATTTTCCCATCCTGGTCGAGACGTGGCGGACCTGCCTGCGCGACGAGTTCGACCTCGACAACCTGCGGCGGGTGTTGCGGGAACTGCGCGACGGGACCATCCGGATTCAAGAAGTCCGCACGTCGGCGCCGTCGCCCTTCTGTTCTCACCTGATTTGGCAGCAGACCAACCGGTACCTCTATCGCGACGACACGCCCACCGGAGGGCGCGCCTCGGGCGTGACGGCCGACCTCATCCGCGAGGTGATGTTCTCGTCGGACCTGCGTCCCCGGATCGCGCCGGACCGGGCCGCGCTCTTCGAGCGCAAGTTGCAGCGCCTGTTGCCGGGGTATGCGCCGACGTCGCCCGAGGACCTCCTCGATTGGGCGAAGGAGCGTCTCCTGATTCCGGAAGAGGAATGGGCCGCGCTGATCCCGCTGCTGCCCTGGGACGCCGACGCGCCCGAGGCCTGGGAGCCCGTGGCGCACAAGCTGCTGCGGATTCAGCGGACCGACGGCGAACCCATCGGCGTGATGGCCCTCGAGTCCGCGGCCCGGTTCGCCGCGATCCTCGAGCCGCCGGAGCGGGACGCCCTGGTGTGGGAAGATTTTATCGGCGACCGTTACGACCCCGACGATCTGCCGGCCCGCGAATCGGACGGTGAGGAGGAAGAAGACCGGGAGGCGTGGCTCGAGGCCTGGCTGGGCGAATGGCTGCGGTTCTACGGGCCCGTGGCGGAGGATTTCCCGGCTCGTGCCCTGCCGATTGCCGCGGACCGAGTCGAAGGGGCCCTCGACGCGCTGGTCGAGGAGCGGGTCCTGGTTCGAGGCGAAATACTCGAGGGCGCCGCGGAACCCGAGCTGTGCGACAGCGAAAACCTCGAAATCCTCATCCGGATTGTTCGGGCCGAAAGGCGGCCCGACGTCGCGACGCGGCCCGCCGAAGACCTGCCCCTGTTCCTGGCCCGGCAGCAGGGGCTGACGGCGCGCGAAGGCGGGGAGGAGGGGGTGCAGCGGGCCCTCGAGCCCCTGCTGGGCTGCCCGCTGCCGGTGGAGTCGCTGGAAACGGACGTCCTGCCTGCGCGCGTGGCCGGGTACGACCCGGCCGTGCTCGACCGGGTGATGCAGGAGACCGAACTGCTGTGGTTCGGCTGCGGCGAGAAGCAGATCGCCCTGGCTTTTCCGGACATCCTCGATCTGTTTCCGCTGGAAGAACCGGAGAACGGCGAAACGGGGCTGTTGCCCGACCGGCGCGGCCGTTACACCTTCGCCGAGCTGATGGAGCTCACGTCGAAGCCTTCGGGCGAACTGAACCGGGCCCTGTGGGAAGAGGTGTGGCTGGGGCGGGTGTCCAACGACGGCTTTGCCGCGATCCGTCGTGCCGTCGAGAACAAGTTCCGGATGTCGGAGAAGATCGCCGCGGGGACGCGACCTTCCCGGAGGGCCGGGTTCTCGCGGTGGAAAGCGGCGCGCCCCTTCGCGGGGCATTGGTACGTCCTGCCGAGGGTGGCCGAGGATCCGGACCCCCTCGAGCGCGACGAGGCCGGCAAGGACCGCGTGCGGCTCCTCCTCGACCGCTACGGCGTGTTGTTTCGCGAACTGCTGCAATCGGAATTGCCCGCGCTCCGTTGGGGGCCCCTGTTCCGTACGCTGCGCCTCATGGAACTGAGCGGCGAGATTGTCTCGGGGTCCTTCTTTGAGGGAGTGCCGGGCCTGCAGTTCGCGTCGCCGGCCGCCTTGCGTGCCTTGCAGGACCCTCTGCCGGAAGACGCCGTGTTCTGGATCAACGCCGCCGACCCCGCCTCCCTCTGCGGCGTTGACGTGGCGGGGTTGAAGGGGTCTCTCCCTCGACGCATCCCCTCGACCCATCTGGTGTACCACGGGCGGCGCGTGGTCGTCGTGTCTCAGCGACTCGGGAAGGGTCTCGATATCCGCGTGGAACCCGATGACCCCCGCATCGACGATTACTTCGGCCTGTTTCGCGACCTTCTGGGCCGGGCGGTGCGGCCTTTGCCGGCCATCGCGGTCGAGACGGTGAACGGCGTTCCCGCGCCGGGCAGCCCCTATCTCGATGCCTTGCAGCGCAGCTTCGAGGTCGTGGCCGATCCTAAGCGCGTGACGCTCTATCGCAAACACGGCTCGTGAACAAATCCGGCGGAGACTCGATGGGCGGGTAAGTGAGATGAATCGGTATAACGGGTCGGGCGTGGCTTCCGGCCCGGACCGAGGCATGGTCGGGGCCGACGGTGGCGTGGTTTGCAGCCACGCCCAACCCGTAAAGGGCGAATGCGAGACGGCGGATGGGGACCGCCGCGGAGTTCACCTGCAGCCTCGGGGAGGCGTCTTCCCGGAGCGCCTCCCCGGGGGAGGTCCACACGGCTGCAGGTGCGCGCCTCGCGAAGCGGACGGAGAGTCTATCGCGAGGCGCGAAATCAAGGATCGGCCCGGTACGTGTTTCGGCGATGTCGGGCTTCGGCGTTGCCGGGTCCGACGCGGCAGAGCACGGGCCGAACGTTGTCGCGCTTATCGAAAGGATATCCGAATCCGTTGAAAATAAACAGTGGGGCAAGGCTGAAGTTGTTATAGGGCGATTCCGGCAGGTTTATTAGGGATAATCCCTAGTTTCTCGGGGTGTGAGCGGAGGACGCCGTTTTCGGATGTCAAGGCCGGAAGAAGGGGCGCCGATGAACGGAATCGTCGCGCCGGCGCAGGGGCGGTGGGACGCGGGCGCAGAGATCTTTCCGAGGTGAAACGAATTATCCCGACGGCGGTATGTTGAACGTGAAGGTTGACCAAGATTTTATCAAAGTTGCATAATAAGTATGTGGTTGAGCCGATCTCGCGGCCAATTGGACCCGTGAATGGTTCAACCGCAGCAGCCTGAGGGGTCAATCGTAGAATCGAGTTGCGGCGTGTGGGGCCGTGTTTCGGGATCCCGAGAAAAAGGCGGTTTCGGGTTGGGTACGATAGTTGCTTAAATCCTGGCGGTCTACTGCTGACATGCGGGCGGGACTGTGGGCAAGAGCGTCAATCGTTATGTGGGGTTTGGACCGTATGGCAAGGAGGAGGGCCGAGTGGAGCCGATGACTTCCCTGGAGCCGGATTTGCCGGAAGGCATACGGGCGCCGTTGCACGAGCAGTTGTTGGGTCGGAGCGCGCGGATTCGCGAAGTGAACCAGTTGGTGAAGCGACTGGCCATGTCGAATCTGACGGTGCTGATTGCGGGCGAGAGCGGCACGGGCAAAGACATTGCGGCCCGTCTGCTTCATCGTCTTTCGCCGCGGTACGGCAAGCCGTTTATCAAGGTGAATTGTCCGGCCATTCCGGAGAGCATTCTGGAGAGCGAGCTGTTCGGTTACGAGCGGGGCGCCTTTACGGGGGCGCGCACGTCGAAGCCAGGCCGGTTCGAGCTGGCCAACCACGGCACCATCTTCCTGGACGAGGTGGCGGAAACGTCGGTATCGGTCCAGGGCAAGCTGCTTCAGGTGTTGGACGGGGAACCGTGCATGCGGATCGGCGGGACCACGCCGATTCAGACCGACGTCCGCGTCATCGCCGCGACGAACATCCCCCTGGACGAGGCGGTAAAGAGCGGCCGGATGCGGGAGGACATCTTCTTCCGGCTGAGCGAGGTGGTGATCCGGATGCCGGCGCTGCGGGAGCGTCCGGAAGACATTCCGCTGCTGGCGGAGCACTTTAACTATAACTTCTGCAGCAAGTTAGGCAAAACCTATCGTCCCTTGCCGCCGAGCGCGGTGGAGGAGATGCAGGGCCACGCCTGGCGGGGCAACGTGCGGGAGCTGGCGTCACGGGTGAAGAAGTACGCGGCCACCGGGAACGTGCAGTTGCTACTCGAGGAAGAGGAAGCGCGCCCGGCGATCGGGAACGACGGAGCGATGCCGGCTCCGTCGCCGGAACCGGAGCTGCCGGCGCGGGGGGTGCGACGGGAGCCTCCGCGCAAGAAATTCATGTCGTTGAAGGAGGCCACGCGCCGGGCCGTGGAGTCCACGGAACGGTCGCTGATCGAGGAGGCCCTGAAATATACGCTGTGGAATCGACGCAAAGCGGCGCAATTGCTTGAGATCAGTTACAGTTCGCTTCTGAGGCGCATCGAGGCTTATAATATCGGCAAGTCGGATGGGGAGCTGTGAAGGATATGGCACGAGTGTCGCGCGCCGTTTATGTAGTCGTGGGTTTGGCAGGTGCAGGGTTAGCATTTTTGTTGATCGGCTGTCAGTCGATTCCAACCGGCTCGAATGCGCCTTTGGTGCGCGACGTCACGCCGGAGGATAACCGTCGGCTGATACTCGACGAGGCCATCGTCCCGACCGAGCAGTTAAAGGGCACGGTGGAGCCCGTTCCCGGTGAAGAGCCGAGTACGGAACAGGTGCCTCTGACCGAGGCGACGGCGGAGACCGGGCCGGAAGAAGCGCCCGTACCCGAGCCGCTGCCTCCTCTGGAGGAAGCCGCCGCCCCGATGGACTCGACTCCGCCTCCGGTGTCGGCCACCGGCGTGCCCATGGTGGACGTCGACCAGGACGGAATGCTCGACGCGCCTCCGGCGGTTTCTCCGGCGGCGGCCCTGTCGGATGTCGGGATGGTCGGCGTGGATACGCTGGCGGGTCCCGAGTACCGGATCCGTCCCGGAGACGTACTGGAGTTTCAATCCTTCGACGACGAGTTTTTGAACCGCCCCGACGTGGTTGTTCGGTACGACGGCTACGTATCCCTGCCCCTGATCCCGGATGTGAAGCTCGAGGGGCTGACCCGGGAAGAGGCCATTGACGTGGTTCGCGAGGCGTACAAGACCGAGTTCCGGGATCCGCGCCTGACGCTTCGGGTCGCCCAGAATTCGCGGTCCTATTTCATCATGGGCGACGTGCGGCAGCCGAGCGAGTATCCCTACACCCGGCCCCTGTCGGTGATCGAAGCGATCAACCGGGCGGGCGGGCTCCGCGGTTCCACGGATCGCCAGAATTCGTCTTCGACGTACATGTCGCTCCAGGGCCAGCTGGTGAAGGCCTTCGTCATTCGGCACCAGGGCGGTGAGCGTCATACGTTCTCGGTGGACCTGAGGGACATCATTTCTTCGGGGCCCCATGCGTCGGAGACGCCCGTGCTTCCTGACGACATCATCTACGTGCCCGAGGGCCTCAACCTGATCTACGTCCTGGGCGAGGCGGGCCGTTCCGACGTGTTCCAGCTGACGCAGGGCATGACGCTGCTGCAACTCCTGGCCGTGGCGGGCGGTCCGAGATTCCCCACCGCCCGGTTGAGCGAAGTGGTCCTGCTGCGGGAAGTGAACGGCACCCATACACGCGTGCTGATTGTTAACGTGAAGCAGATGTTGAAGACGGGGCGCAGCATCGAGCTGAAGCCCGGCGATATCATCTTCATCCCGCGGAAGCGGCTGGTACAGGCCCAGGAGTTCGTGAATCGCTTTACCGGCACGGTGACGCCGGTGATGTCCCTGTACCGTCAAGTTTACGATACCTACTACACAGCCGAGCGCTATGAGGCGATCTTTGACGAACCCGGCGGCGCCAACAACGTGCTGGGCATTCTGCAGGGTCTCCGAGACGTTTCGAACGTACTCACCCCGCTCGCTACCCTTCCTTAGGAGCTAAGATGTCGACGGAATTCTCGACGGATCTGATTCCATACGGTTCGCCGACACCCGGTCCGCCGCGAAACCAGTTCGCTCTGAACCCCGTGCGAATGCTGCGCTTGCGCGCCCCGCTGATGCTGCTGGTGTTTTTTCTGGTGGCGGTGCCCTCGGTGGTGGCGGTGTGGACGCTCACGCCGCAGCAGTACACGGCTTCGGATCGGCTGCAGTTCGCCTCGAAGGACACCCGCATCCTCTACCGGCCCGTGCCGGGCGATGCGTTCAACGTGAACTACGACAAGTACGTCGGGAACTACGCCTCGCTGGTGACGGACGCCGCCTTCCTGTCGCGGGTGGTGATCGAGCCCAAGGTGCGGGACCTGGCCCTGATCCGGGAGCTGCCCCCCGAGAAACAGCTTCAGTTCCTGCAGGATTCGCTGTCGGTCCGGCGGATTCCCAACACGGAACTGCTCCAGATATCCGCCACCCTGAGCGACGCCGAGGCGGCCCGGGTGATCGTGGACGCGGCGGTGACGCAGATGGAAGAGGCGGCCCTGAGAGAGCAGGAGGCCGCGCGTCGCCGGGTCGACGATACGCTGCGGAAGGAAGAGCAGCGCCTGCAGGAGCGGTACGACCACCTGCTCCGGCTGGTGGAAGGCATGCACAACACCATGGAGTCGCCTCATCTGGACCTTCCGGGGTTCGTGGGCGGGTCCATGCTGGAGGTCGAGCTGTCTCGGTCGCGCCAGAGTCTGAAGGACGCGCAGGCGGGCCTTGAGGCGGCGCAGAAGCGCCGGGACCAGCTGGCCCAGATCGAGGAAGAGCTCGAGAAGAATCCGGGCAAGCCCATCTACCAGTTCGACATCGAGCGGCGGGCGGGTGAAGACCCGAAGGTCCAGGCCCTGCGCAGCCGCGAGATCGCCATCGACAACAGCATTCAGACCAGTCCCTACGTGCCCGGGCACGAGCGGCTGCGCCAGCAGGAGGACCAGTTGAAGCAGGTCCGCGAGGCGCTGGCAAACGCCATGGCGGCGGCCCGACGCAACGTGGTGCGTGCCACGGTGAACCAGGCGGCCCTCGAGATCGACGCCGCCCAGTCCCTGGTGAACGGGCGCGACCAGAACGTGAAGGAACTCGAGGCCCTGGTGGCTCAGGAGAAGCAGAGCGCCGGCGAACGGGTGCTGGCCAAGGACAAGCTCGAGTCGCTGCAGCAGGAAAAGGAGCGGGTCCGGGAGCAGCTCCAGGCCACCCAGGAGAAGATCCGTCAGGCCGAGGTCGAGGAAGAAGACGCTCCGGCCCGGGTGAGCCGTCCGTCGGACGGGTTCGTATCGGTCCGACCCGACGACAGCAAACGCTACAAACTGGCCCTGTTGGCGAGCATCGGCGCGGCGGGGCTGGCTTTCGCGGCGGGTTTCCTGCGCGAGATCACGGACAAGCAGCTCCACAGTTCGGAAGACCTCTCGTACATCACGCCGCTGCCCGTGCTGGCGTCGATCCCCCATACCAGCACCGATCGCGTGACCCAGGCGTCGTCGGCGGCCATGCTGGCGCGGGATCATCCCCATTCGCCCACCACGGAGGAGTTCCGCCGCATTCTGGCGCGGATCATCTATCCGCCCGAGGGCGCCGTCGAGATGAAGACCATCCTGGTGACGAGCCCTTCGCGGGGCGACGGGAAGACTTCGCTGGTGTGCAACCTGGGCATCGCGCTGGCCCAGGCGGATCGCCGCGTGCTGCTGGTGGACATCAGCGCCCGCCGGCCCGGCCTGGAACGGAGCTTCGATCTCGAGATCGAAGCTGGCCTCGGAGAGATCCTGTCCGGCGAATGCGTCGCGGAAGAGGTCATTCGGGCGACGGAAGTTCCCAACCTGTACGTGCTCGGTCCGGGTTTCCAGGATCGGGACGTGACGGGAAAGCTGGCCTCGCGCGACGCGGTGGAGTTTTTCGAGGAGGCGGAGCATGCCTTCGACCACGTGATCATCGACACGCCGCCCTGGCTGCTGATGTCGGATGCCAAGCTGCTGGCGCCGGTGATGGACGGCGTGATCATGGTCGTGGGCGTGGGATCGTCGACTTCCGGAATGACCCGACGCTGCCTGCAGGAGATGCAGACGTGCGGGGCCCACGTGATGGGCGTGGTATTGAACGGTGTGCGCGCCACGCGCGGAGGATACCTGCAGCGAAACCGCGACGCCTACTACGCGTATGCGGACGAAGAAAATGGCAACGGTCGTCGGGGCCACCGCAACGGCGCGTCCGCGTCGGGCGCCCCGCATGCCGGCGATGAGGAGCTTCCCATGATCCTGCTGGTGGACGACCGGCCGGATTCGGGGCAGGATCCCGACCGCGAATGATGGCCGACGGGGTCGTCTCGATTATTCCCGCGGCGAGAATTCCGGAAGGCGTGATCGTCGGATTGAGCTGATGGGACTTCCGGAGCCCCTGGCCGTGGCGCGCTCGAAGGTGGCGCATATTCTCGGCCGCAGTCTGGCGTGGACAGAGCCGCTGCGGCTGCCTTTATTCCGGTTTCTGTACGAGATCTACGGACGAAGTCAGATTCGGGGTCGAGTGGAACCCCGGGTACAGTTCATCGGTCCCATAATTGTTGAAGGTTCCCGGAATGTACACATCGGAGCCTTTACCCGCATCGGCCGCCGCTCCTTCCTCAAGACGGACGGGTCGGGCTGCATTGAAATAGGACGTTTCGTGACTATAAACGACGGGGCCACGCTGGTTGCGTACGATCGGATTGTCATTGAGGACTATGCCATGGTTGGCGAGTACGTCACGATCCGCGATGCGAACCACGGCGTGCGCCGCGATCAACTGGTGCGGGCCCAGCCCCACGACGCCGCTCCCATCTTCATCGGTCGCGACGCCTGGATTGGCAGAGGAGCCTGCATATTGAAGGGCGTTCGAGTCGAGGAGGGCGCGGTAGTAGGAGCGAACAGCGTCGTTACGAAAGACGTGTCCGCCTACACGATCGTGGCGGGAGCGCCCGCCCGGCCCATTGGAGAACGCAAAGCGTGAGTGAACGTGCACTACCGAGTTCCGATAAAATCGAAATGTTCGGTATTCAATTCTGCAATATTGACTATGCCGAGCTGTGCCGCCGCGTAGACGAGCGTATCGCCCTGCGAGAACCGGGGTTCATCGTGACCCCGAACGTCGACCATGTCTGCCGCTTTCATCGCAATGCCGAATTTCGCCTCGCGTACCAGGGAGCGAGCCAGGTAGTGGCGGACGGCGTGCCGCTGTTGTGGTGTTCGCGAATCCTGGGGCGGCCGCTCCGGGAAAAGCTCAGCGGGGCCGACCTGCTGCCCTGGCTGACGGCCTATGCGGCGCGGCGGGGCTATTCGGTGTTCTACCTGGGCGCGGCCGAAGGGGTCGCCGAGGAGGTGGCGCGGCGGATGCGCGAAAGTCATCCGGATTTGAAGGTGGCCGGCACCTACAGCCCGCCCATGGGGTTCGAGCACGACGCGGAGGCGCGCGAGGAGGTCCTTCAGCGCCTGCGCGAGGCCCGGCCGGACATTTGCTTCGTGGCCCTGGGTTCGCCCAAACAGGAAGTGTGGATACACGACAACTACGCGTCCGCCGAGGTGCCGGTGATGATCGGCGTGGGCGCGGCCTTTGACTTTGCGGCGGGGCGCCTGCGCCGGGCCCCGCGGTGGATGCAGAAGATCGGGCTGGAGTGGTTCTGGCGGCTCCTGCTCGAGCCGCGCCGCCTGGCTCCGCGCTACTTCCTGGAAGACAGCTACTTCCTGGTCCTGCTCTGGCGGGAAATGCGCAAGAAGGCGCGCCGGGGCCGGTTGGATCCGAAGACCCATAGGGATGAACAAGATGTCGCGTAGAGTCTGGATAGGCCTCGGCATCGCCGCGGTCGTGCTCGTCGTGCTGGCGGGCGCGTCGGTGGCCGGCTACTTCTGGTGGCGGGAAAACCGCATCGCCCACTGGCACGCGCGGGCACAGGAGGAGTTCGCCAAGGGCGAGTGGTACATGGCCCGGAACTACTACGTGAACTACATCATCCAGCGCCCCCGGGACACGGAAGCGCTGCTGAACTATGCCCACGCGGAGAGCCGGATCCTGGAGAACCGGGAAACCGCCCTGAGCCACGCCGCCGTGGCGTATCACCAGTACCTCCAGGTGGTGCCCGACGACGTCGAGATCCAGAAGAAGCTCCTGGCGTTGTACAACCGGCTCGAGTCGTGGGCGGACCTCGAGAGCTATGCCGAGTTCTTCCTTCAGACCCACCCGGACGACATCGACTTTCTTTACTATCGGGCCCGCGGGATCGACGCGAACGGCAAGCGCGCGGAGGCCATCGAGGCCTACGAGGACCTGATCGCCCGCGGGGGGCATCCGCGCGAGGTGTATACGCGTCTGGCCCTGCTGTTGCACGAACGGAACCGAAGCCAGGCCGAGGAGTTTGTCGCGCGGATCGCCGAGGAGCGCGCCGACGACCCGCAGGCGCGGCTGGCCCTTGCCGACTACTACCGCCAGACGCGGCAGCACGAGCGCGCCGGGCAGGAGCTCGAGGGAGCCCGGCGGCTCGCGCCCGAGGATCCCGAGGTGCTGACGGCCCTGGCGCGCCATGCCCTGGAGACGCGCGAGCCCGAGCAGGCCCTCGAGTACGCGAATATGGCCCTCGAGCGCGATCCGGGTTCGGCCAATGCGGCCATTTACAAGGCCCATGCCTACGCGCTGCGCCAGAAAATGGACGAGGCCATCCAGGCGCTCCAGGCCATGAGCCCCGACGCCCGGGTCGACAATCCCCAATCCCTGATCTTCCTGGCGGAGCTGCTCTACAGCCGGCTGCGGCTCGAAGAGGCGGACGCGGTGGTGGCGGAATACACGAAGGCCTATCCGCGGGAGGCGGGGTGGAGGGAGTACCTCGCCGCGCACGAGCGGCTGGCGAAATGGGAGAAGGACGCCAACCCCGAGGACCTGGCGGAGGCGGTGGAGCAGCTCGAGCTTCTGGTGCAGCGACGGCCCAACCTGCAGCCGGCCCAGTACCTGCTCGGCGTGGCGCTTCTGGAGAACGGTCAGCGGTCTCGGGCGCAGTCGGTGTTGCGGTCGTACCAACGGAAGAACCCGACCGATCAGAACGTGGCGCGCATCCTGGATTATGAATTCGGCAGCGGCATGACCTCTGAGGAGGCGGAGATCCAGGCCGAGGTCTTGCTGAAGTCGGATACCGCCCGCGCATCGGACCTGGTGGACGCCGCGCGTGCCCTGGCCGCCGCTCCGGGGAGCCGGAACCGCCCCGAGGATTTGAAGACGCTGCGGGCCTTGCTCGAAGAGGCGATCTCGCGGGATCCCAATCTTACCCGCGCCTACCGCGCCCTCGTGGACGTGCTGGTGTTGGCGGGCGATACGGAGGGGGCGAAGGCCGTCCTGGCGCGGGCCGAGGAGGCGGGCCTTTCGTCGTCCGATCTTCGCCGTGCCTATGCCAGCGTGGCGCTGGGCGAGAATGATCTCGACGCGGCCTGGAGCCGGTACGAGGGCATGCTGGCGGAGGCGGACGCGGCCAACGCGTCCGTGGTGGCGGAGTGGGCCGGACTTTTCGCGGAGCGCGGCCACCTGGATCTGGCTTATCGCGCCATTGACGAGGCGCGGCGCGCGTTTCCGGTGGAAAGACACCCGTCGCTGGCCGTGGAAGAAGCGATACTCGCGTCGTCGTGGGAAGATCCGACGCAGGCCCTGGCGCGCATCGACCGGGCGGCGACCCGGGCCAGCGACAGCCCGGCCCTGCAGCCGAAATTGAACCAGGCGCGGCTCGAGGTGGCCCGACGGCTCCTCATGGAGTGGGAAGGCGACCCGGTCGATCAGGTGCGGACCCAGATCGAGCGCGTCCGCGAGACCGAGCCCGATTCGCCGGGGGCGCAGGCCCTCGAGGCCCAGTTGCTGCTGCGTCAGGACCCGCCCGACATTCCGGCGGCCCGGGAACGGCTCGAGCAGGTATTGAAACAGGACGAACAGAACGCGGTGGCGCTTTTGGGTCTGTCGGAGATCGCCTTCCGGTCGGGTGCCGTCGCCCAGGCGCGGGAATACGCGCGCCGGGCCGCGTCCACGGCGCCGGGATCGGTGCCCGTGACCCTGCAACTGGCGCGGACGCTGATGGCTTCGAACGAGCATCTCCAGGCCCAGGCCGCGTTGGACGCGGTGCTCGAGGCGCAGCCCGACAACGTCGTCGCAATTCGGCTGTACGCGGATAGCTGCATCGACAGCGAGCGCTGGCCCCAGGCCGAAAAGTGTCTGGAGAAGCTGAGGGCCCTTTCGGAGGGCGACGCGGAGGCCGAGACCGCGCTGGCCGCCCTGCAGGGCAAGCTCCTGCTGGCGCGCGGGGAGGGCGACGACGCGGAGCGGGTGCTGCGCGATCGGTACGAGGCCAATCCGGACAACTACGACAGCCTGCGGGCGCTGGCGGCTTCGCTGGTGGCCCGAGGACAGCTTGCGGAAGCGGAGGCCCTGTACGCCTCCTTCGTGGAGCGCCATCCCGAAGAGGCGCGGGCGCTGGTGGATCTGGCCCGGGTGCAGATTGAAGCGAATACGCCGGAAAAACTGACCGAGGCGTCCAACAGCCTGACGCGGGCCATGCTGATCCTCCGAGACGACCCCCAGGCCATGCGCGAGATGATTCGGCTGCAGGCGCGCCGTCAGAACGTGGTGGACGCGCTGACCTGGTGCGACCGGTACCTGGGCGTGCAGCCGCAGGACGCCCAGATCCTGTATCAGAAGGCGGTGCTGCTGTCGTCATTGCCCGACCGGCTCGACGAGGCCTTGACCTGCGTCGAGGCGGCGATAGGAGTGGCGCCGGAACCGGCATACCGAGAACTGCGCGGATTGATCCGAGTGGCCCAGAAAGACTATCGGGGGGGAATCGAGGACCTTCAGGCGGCGTCGGAGAGCAGGGGAACGACCACGGCCCAGGTGGACCTGGCCCTGGCCGAGGCCTACCTTGCCACGGGCCAGCGCGAGCGCGCCCGGACGGCCTACGAGAGCGCCCGCGAGAAGGCCTCGCAACAACCGGTGGACCCGCTTCGCCTCGAGGACATGGCCAGGCGGCTCCGTGAGGAGGGCTCCACATGACAGACCATTCCCGGACGGCCTGCGCTTCGAAACCGGCGCGGTTGCCCGAGAAGGCCGGCTTGGACACCCTGGCCCTGATCCGCCTGTTGATCCTCATCGTGCTCGCCGCCATTCTCACCGCGGTGTATCGGCGGGGTGCCATGGAGATGTACCGCACCTGGACCATGGAGGGTTCTTACTACTCCCACGGGTTCCTGGTGCCCATCATCAGCCTGGGCGTGATTTGGATCCGGCGGGCGTGGATCTTCGAGATCACGGGCGACACCCGGATGGGCTGGGGAATGGTCTGGCTGGTGGGCGGGCTGATGCTCCTCCTTATCGGCGATTTCCTGGGCTTCCTGGTGTTCAACAACGCCTCCATGATCCCGGTGCTGATCGGGCTTTCGCTGATGGCCATCGGAAAGACGGCCACCCAGCGCATGTGGTTCGCCTTCGCCTTCCTCCTGTTTATGGTGCCCATCCCGCCGTCGCTGACGGCGAGCGTCACCCTGCACCTCAAGCTGACGGCCGCGGAACTCGCGGTGCGGCTGGCGCGGCTGTTCACGCTGCCGATGATCCGGGAAGGCTCGTACATTCACTTCAGCAACGGCGTGGTCCAGGATCAGCTCCTCGTGGGAGACGTGTGCGGCGGGCTCCGTTCGCTGATCTCGTTGCTGGCCGTGGGGGCCCTGGTGTCCTATTTCAGCCGGACCCGGCCCTGGGCGCGACTGTTTCTGCTGGTCATGTCCGTTCCCATTGCCATCGTGGCCAACGTGGTGCGCATCTTCCTGCTCTGCGTCGTGGGTTACTTCTGGGGGAGCGAAGTCGCCGCCGGTACGGTCCACGACGTTTCGGGCATCCTGATTTACGTGGTGGCCTTCGGCCTCTTCTTCGCCCTCGAGGCCTGGCTGCGCCGGCTGGCGCCCGATGCGGCCGAACCGGAAGCGAAGGAGACCTCCGAGGTTTCCGCGTCGGCGGCGACGCCCCGTCCGCGTCGGCGCCGGCTGGTGATAAACGGCGCGACGGCGGTGGTGCTCCTCGTGCTGGTCATGTTCACCCAGGCTGCCATCGTGGATGCCCAGGCCGCCCGGGAGATCCCGCCGACCGAACCGGATTTCCTCCTCGAAATCCCTTCGCAGGTGGGGCGCTTCCAGCAGGTCGGGGAAGACGTGCCCATCGAAGACACGATCAAGAGAAAGCTCGAAACGAGCCAGATGCTGTTTCGAAACTACATGTCTCCCGACGGCTGGCCGGTGCAGCTCACCATCGTGTATGCCGGCAAGACGCGCCGCAGCCTGCACTTTCCCGAAGTCTGCCTGGTGGGCGACGGCTGGGACGTGCTGAAGCAGGAGAAGGCGCCCGTGGGCATCATGTTCCAGGCCAAGCGCCTCGTGCTGGTGAAGGGGGACCAGCGGCAGGCGGTCTTGTACTGGTTCAAGACGGGTGACACACTGACAGGAAGTTATTTTCTCAATGCCTACTACTGGGCGAGGAATCAGTTGTTCCGCGGTTCGCCCACCTCGGCGATGATCAAGCTCACCGCACCCATACCTTCCGGTTCGGGAGGAGAGGAGGCGGCGTTTGCGATGCTCGAAGATTTCGGCATGAGGTTCGCTCCCATCGCCCTGGAACGGGTGCCGTAGGAAAGGGGGTAGCGTCTAATGGGTTGGCAGCATCGAGCGGGCACGTATTTGCGGGTGGCCGTGCTGGCGGGCGTCTGCATCGTGGCCTGGACGGGGTGCAGTGAGCGTCGCAGCCGGCAGAGCGTTCAGGAAGGGGACACGTACTTCGGCCTGCACAACTACGCCGAGGCGTCGGCGGCCTATCGGAAAGCCCTCGAGGCCGATCCCGAGAACGCCGCGGCCCACCGGGGCCTGGCCCGCGTCCTGGCGCGGCAGGATAAGATCGACGAGGCCCTCGAGGCCTACGGAAAGGCCATTGAGACGGATCCGGAATACCGGGCGGCTTATGTGGAAATGGCCCGGCTTCAGATGAGCCACGGACGGATCGAGGGCGCCGAGGAGACGGCGCGGAAGCTCCAGGCCGTCCACGCGGAAGGAGGGGACCTGCTCCTGGCGAACCTCTACCTCGATTCGGGCCGCGTTCCGGAAGCGGTCGAGCTGCTCGAAACCCGGCGGGATCAGGATCCGGAGAGCGCCGCGGTGGCGGTGGCCCTTTCGCAGGCCTATGTGGCGGCGGGGCGGCTTCCGGATGCCGAAACCACGCTGAAGGGGGTTCTGGAAGGTCAGGCGGACGACGCCGAGTCGGCCGTGCCCCTGCGGATGGCCCTCATCGACGTGTATCGGGCCCAGGGCAAGGCGGCCGCCATGGTGGACGAGCTCAAGACCCTCGCGAAGGAGCGACCCGACGACCTGGATCTCAAGCTGGTGCTGGCCCGGAGTCTCCTGGAAATCGACCGCTACGATGACGCCGAGAGCCTGGCCGCGCCGGTGCTGGCCCGGCGCCCGGACTCGGGCTGGGCCAACTTCATCGTGGGAAGCTGCCTGCTCGCTCGGCAGCAGTTTGCCGATGCGATTCCATATCTGGAAACCGCGGCGCGGGCCATGCCGAATCAGCCGGTGGTCGAGCAGAAGCTGGCCCTGGCGCGATCGGGCGAGTCGCAGGACCGCGGCACGGAGACGGCGGAGGCCGGCGAGGATTCGGCGCCCGGAACGTCGGCGCCCGCCCGGGCCCGGCTGGGCGACGGCTGGGAAGACCTGTGGCGGTCGGGTCAGTTGGTGCGGCTGGTGGAGGAACGTCGCCGCGTGCTGGATGACGCGGGTCCCGCGGAAGAGGCTCGGGAAGCGCTGGTCCTGGCGGCCCTCGCGACGGGCCGGCAAGAGGCCCTGGATGAGGTGTTGCCCCGGCTGGCCGACGGGTCGCCGCTGGCGGTATACGCCCGGGCCCTCGCGTCGAAAGATTTCAAGGGCGCCATCCAGGCCCTGGAGCCCTGGAAGGGAACGGCCGAGAAGCAGGTGCTCTACTTGAACGGCGTGGGGTTGGCGGCGGCCCTGGCCGGAGCCCGGGGACAGGCCCTCCTGATCCTCGCCAAAGTCACCGGCGAGCACCCCGAGAACGCCGCGGGTCTCCATATCCTGGCCGACGTGTACCGGGCGGCGCGGATGCCGGAGTTCGCCGAGCGGGTGCTGCAGAAGATGCTGGAGCGGTATCCCGAGAATATTGAAGCGCGTCAGATGCTGTTCCAGGTGTACATGAACAACGACAAGCTGACCGAGGCCCGGGCCGCGGCGGAGAGCTCGTACCTCCTCTTCCCCGATCGGCGCGAGACCATCCTCAGCCTGGTCCACGTGTACATGCGGTCGGGGCAGATGGCCCTGGCGCAGCAGGTCCTCGACAACGGGTTGAAGGCACTTCCGAACGAGCCCATGCTGCACCTCGCGCAGGCGGAGCTTCGCCTGTGTCAGGGCCGTGCCGCGGAAGCTCGGGAGGCCCTGGCCCGTGCGGGCGAGACCCCCGAGATCGACACGCTGCGCCGGCCCGTTCTGGCCATGTCGCTGGCCCAGGAGAACGACTGGGCGGGCCTGGCGAAGCTGACGGACCGGCTTGACCCGGATTCGATGAACGTGCCGACGCTGTTCCTGCGCCTGGCCGCCCTGGTGCAGGAGGGCCGGACGGAGGAGGCGGCTGCGCTGCTGCGCGAGGATGCCATCCGGGCGCGGCTGGACCGGCGCGGGACCATCGTTCAGCAGGCGCTGGGCATCCCGGCTCCGGGGATCGAGCCCTCGGACGAACGGGTGGCGGCGCGACTGGCGTCGGATCCCGAGGCGCTGACGCTGTATGCCTACGGCATGGCGTGTCGAGAGGCGGGTCTGCCCGAGGCGGCGCTCGAGGCATTCAAGAAGACGGCGGAGCGGGTGGGGGACCATCCGATCCTCGTGGCGCTTCAACTGGGCGCCCTGGCGGCATCGCCGAGCATCGAGGACAAGCAGGCCGTGGGTCGGGAGTACGTCGAGAAGCATCCCGACATGGCCGAGGCCTGGCTGGGTCTGGCTGAGCTGCGCCGACGGGCGGAAGACGTATCCGGAGCCGTCGAGGCCCTCGATCGCGCGCGAGAGCTGGACCCCGACAGCCGGGAGGTGTGGCTGCAGCGTGCCTCCTTCGCGGAAAAGCAGCAGAACGAGGACATGGCCATCGAGGCCTACCGCCGCCTTATCGATCTCATGCCCAACAGCCCGGCCTTCCAAAACAACTATGCCTATCACCTGCTCCAGCGGCAGGGCGACCTGGACACGGCCCTCGAGGCGGCCCAGGCCGCGGCCCAGGGGCTGCCCCGCAACCCCAGCGTGCTGCACACCCTGGGGCTGGCGCAGTTGCGCAAGAACGACGTCCAGAGTGCCCACGACAATCTGCGCATGGCCGTCGAGATGCGGCCGGGTGACCCCACGCTGCTGCTCGACTACGGCCAGGCCCTCATCGCCCTCGACCGCGTCGAGGAGGGGCGGCAGAAAGTTGACCTCGCACTACAGCTGGCGGACGTTTTCGGCCTGGATTTCCCGCGCCGGGCGGAGGCGGAGAAGATCCTGGCGGCGGTGCCCGCCGAATCGGCCCCGGGCAGTACGGCATGACGCTGGCGGTTCGACGCGATAGGTTCGTGGCCGACCCGTTTGGGGGAAGGCCTGTCCGATGATCCCGTACAAACTGGCTCTGGCGGCCTGGTTCCCCGTGTCGGTCCTGCTGATGGCGGACCGCAACCGGGCCCGCGGCTTCACGCTGGCCATGCTGGGGGCGATGCTGCTCCTGCCGGCCAAGAACGCCATTGTCATCTCGGGTCTGCCCGACCTGGACCGCAGCAACGTGGCGGCCCTGGGCGTGCTCCTCGGTACGATCATCTTTCACACGAACTCGCTGCTGCATTTCCGGCCGCGCCTGTCCGACCTGCTGCTGGTGGGCGTGCTGGCAATGGCCGTGGCAACGTCGATCCACAACGGCTTCGGCGCGTACGACGGCCTGAGCACGGCGCGCACCCTCGCGATGAGCTATCTGCTGCCCTACTTCCTCGCGCGCATCCATCTCGAGACGCCCCGCGCGATCATGACCTTCCTCGTGGCCCTGACGGTGGCGGCCGTCGTCTCCGCGGTGCCGGCGGTCTGGGAGTTTCGCATGAGCCCCCAGATTCATCTCCAGGTCTACGGCTACCGCACCACCAGCTTCGCCACCCTGGTGCGGGGCGGGTTCTTCCGGCCGACCCTGTTCTTCTCCCATGCCCTTCCCCTGGGCCGGTTCTTCGCGTTCACCGCGTTCCTGGCGTTGTTCCCGCTCCGGCCGTATCTGGCGCGCAAGGTGCCCTACGGCCAGTTCCTGTTCGTCCTGCCCCTCATCGGGCTCATCATCTCGATGTCGTGGAGCCCGTACCTGCTGTTCATCCTGCTGTGCGCGGGCTATCTGGTCGCGCGGCGCCGCCACTACCTCGTGTACGCCCTGCCCGCGGCGGCGGGGCTGTGGCTGGTCGGCGTGTTCGCGGGCCTTCAGCCGGGCTACGGTATCGTCGACACCATCGCCAGGTACAATCCCAGCCGGGCCGACTCGCTGAAATACCGGCTGGACGCGCTGGAAGAGTACCGGGTCCGCATCGTGGAGCAGCCCCTGCTGGGGTACGGCGGATGGAACAACGCGCGCACGCGACGGGCCACCGACTCGGCCTTTCTCATCACGTCCCTGTCGCGCGGGCTGGGCGGATCGATATTGTACTACGGCTGGTGGGTCTGGCTGATGCACATCGTGCTGCGCATGGCCCGCAATATCCGGGGGACGCCCTTCGGAGACATTTGTTTCAGTGTGGGCCTGTTGATGGCGATCTGCCTGGCCATCTGCGCCGTCGACAACGCCCTCGATACGTACCTCCCCTTGCTGGCGGGCGGCATCCTGGCCATCGAAGGGGTCTATAGAACCAACCCGGCCGCGTTCCGGCCGCGCACCGCGCGGGCCCCGGTTCCGCACACCGTAACACCCATGTACGTGTATCCTCGATGAATGTAGACACATCCACGAATCTCGACACGGATCCCCCCACGGATTCGGAAACCTCGACGGACGCCCCGCTGCGGCTCCTGGTGCTGTGCGCCGGCGATCCCGAGGGCGAACGGACCTTCTCCGGTTCGGCCCGCAGCCTCATCTCCGCCCTCGAACGGCAGGGCTGCGTGCACCACAAGGCGAACGTGACCGCGGGCTTCCGCGACGCCTTTTCCCCGGGCAACCGCTTCGTGCGCACGGTGCGCCGGTTGGACCGGCTCGACTGGGAGGGGCGGTATCGGTGGACGCGGCTGGCCTGCGAGCTCAACTCGATGCGGGCCCGGCGCATCGCCGCGGGTCGTCCCGGCTTCGACGCGTGCCTGATGTACGGGACCAACTACAACCCGCGCCTGGACGTGCCCACCTACTGCTACTTCGACGCTACCGTCGCCCAGGTGGCCCGGGCCGGACAGTGGTCGTTTCGCCGGTTCTCGGAGAAGAGCCGAGAGCGGGCGGTGGCGTACCAGGCCGAAGTGTTCCGCCGGTGCCGCGGCATCTTTCCCCGCACGCGGTGGGCGGCGGAATCGGTGGAGCAAGACTACGGCATCCCGCCGGAGCGGATCACCGTGGCCGGGGCGGGCTCGAACCATACGGTGGAGCCGCTGCCGCACGGTCCCTACGACCGGCAGACCATCCTGTTCATCGGCACCGACTGGGAGCGCAAGGGAGGGCCCCTGATTGTCCGGGCCTTCCGCCGGCTGCGGCGCACCCGACCCGAGGCCCGGCTCGTCATCGTGGGGTGCAACCCGGACCTGCGCGAGCCGGGGATTGAAGTCGTGGGCCGAATCCGAAAGGACGCCCCGGGGGGACTGGACCGCCTGCTCCGGCTCTACAGCGAGGCCTCGGTCTTCTGCATCATGAGCAATTACGAACCCTTCGGCATCGTGGTGGTCGAGGCGCAGAACGCCGGCGTGCCCTGCGTGGTGCCCGCCCGCTTCGCCTTCACCGAGACCGTCGTCGACGGGGTTACGGGCCGCCACCTGAAGGAGGACGACCCCGAGCTCCTGGCGCGGATCCTCGAGGAGCTGCTCTCCGATCCGGCGCGACTGGAGACCATGGGCGAGGCTGCCCGTCGATTCGCCACATCCAACTACACCTGGGACATCGCCGCCCGGCGGATCATCGACCGAATACTGCGGGATCGCGAGGAGGACCGGGCGCGGGCCTGACGCCGCGGCGTCTCGTTAGACCCGGCCCGAATCGAGGGCGTCGACCGCCCGCCGGCTGAGACGACGTACCGTGTCGTCCATGGCGGCGAAGCGCGGGTCCCGGGTCAGGCCGTGGACGTAGCGGCGGTAGATCTGCTGCACAATGACGATCAGCTTCATCAGGCCGAAGGCGTAGTAGAACAGGATGTTGGAAACGTCGCGGCCGGTCCGTTCGCCGTAGCGTTCGGCGATCTCGCCCCGCGTCAACGTTCCCGGCCGCCCCGTGAGGAAGCACGACACCGCCTGAAGCGCGAGGCCGTCGCCCGGTTCGAGCCAGTAGCTCAGGGCGACGCCGAGGTCGGTCAGGGGGTCGCCGATGGTGCTCATCTCCCAGTCGAGCACGCCCACCACGCGGGTGAGATCGGCCGGATCGAGCACGAGATTGTCGAACTTGTAATCGTTGTGGATGAGGACCGCTCCGGAATCCTCGGGAACGCGCTCGGCGATCCAGCGCGCCAGGGCGTCGAAATCGGGCACCTCGTCGGTCTGGGCGTCGCGGTACCGACGGAGCCAGCCTTCCACCTGGCGCGCCACGTAGGCGCCGGGCTTGCGCAAGTCGTCGAGCCCCGCGGCGGCGTAGTCGAGCCCGTGCAGGTCGGCGAGGCGGTCGACGAAGGCCTCGCAACAGGCGCGCACGGCGGCGGGATCGAGATCCAGCCCTTCGGGCGGCCGGGCGCGGAAAATTACCCCGGGAATACGCTCCATAAGATAGAAGGGAGCGCCCAGGACGGCGGGATCCTCGCAGTAGTGGAGGGGCCGAGGCGCGGCGGAGTAGACGGCGTGGAGATGCGACAGGACACGGAATTCGCGGCCCATGTCGTGGGCGCCTTTGACCGTGCTTCCGAAGGGCGGCCGCCGCAGGACCGCTTCCCCCCGAGCGCCCTTGACGAGGTAGGTGAGGTTCGAGTGTCCGCTGCGGAACTGTTCCACCGAGACGAGCTCGCCCAGCTCGGGGACGTGGCGCGACAGGTACGGTCCGAGCCGGTCCCGGTCGAGCTCCTCGCCCGGGCGGACGGCGCCGGGCGAGTCGAGGGGAGCGCTCACGATTTCTGCGCCCTTGCCTTGAGGGCGCGCCGGGCCGCCACGAGCTTGTGGACCTCGTCGGGGCCGTCGTAGATGCGGCCGGCCCGCTCGTTCCTCCAGAAGAAAGCCAGGGGGGTATAGTCGGTGACGCCGAGCCCGCCGTGGACCTGCACCGCCCGGTCGATGACGTCCATCATGACCTGCGCCACGTGGAACTTGATGAGGCTGACGTCGTCGCGGGCCGCCCGGGCGCCTTCCCGCTCGATGCGCCACGCCGTGCGCAGCACCAGGAGCCGGGCCGCGTCGATGGACGCGCGGCTCTCGGCGATCCAGCCGAGGATGAACTGCTTGCCCGCCAGCGGATCGCCCGGCGCCACCTCGCGCTCCCAGGCGCGGTCGCACATGAGGTCGAAGCACCGCTCGCAGATTCCCAGCCACCGCATGCAGTGGTGGATCCGACCGGGGCCCAGTCGTTCCTGGGCGATGACGAACCCCGCGCCGAGGGGGCCCAACAGGTTTTCCGCCGGCACGCGGCAGTCCTTGTAGCGGATCTCGCCGTGGCTGTGCCAGCCTTCTCCCCGATGACCCATGACGGGCGTGTTGCATTCGAGGCGGAACCCCGGCGTGTCCGTGGGGACGAGGAACATGCTGGCCCGCTCGTGGGACGACGCATCGGGGTCGGTCACGGCCATGGTCACGGCGAAGGCGGCGCCGTCGGCAGCGGTAGTGAACCACTTGTGTCCGTTAATGACGTAGTGATCGCCGTCGCGCACGGCCGTTGTGCTCATCCACACGGGGTTGCTCCCGGCGTGCTCGGGCTCGGTCATTGAGAAGCAGCTTCGGATGCGGCCCTCGAGGAGCGGTTGGAGAAAGCGGGCCTTCTGCGCGTCCGTGGCGTACCGGATCAGGATCTCCATGTTGCCCGCGTCGGGCGCCTGGGCGTTGCACACGTAGTGGCCCAGGGGCGACCGGCCCAGCTCGGCGCTGACGAGCCCGTGGTCGACGAGGCCGAGGCCCATGCCGCCGTATTCGCGCGGAATCGGGGGGAGCCAGAAACCCTGTTCCCGTGCCCGGTGCCGCAACCGCTCGCATTCCGGCTCCACCGCGCCGAAGCCCTCGAGCAGAAAGGTCCGCTCGACGGGGTAGACCTCCTCTTCGATGAACCGCCGGACCCGCCCTTGCAGGTCCTCCATCTCCGCCGACAGGGAAAAGTCCATGCCCGACCCTCCATCGCGTTCCTATCGTAGCGGACGGCCGTGTCGTCGTTACAGCGCGTCGGGCGGCGTCAATCCGCGTCAGTTGGCGGTGAACGTGTAGACGCAGGCGCCGGAGGGCTCGAGATCCACGTCCAGCGCGACGGGACCTTCGCCAAACTCCCCGATCTTTTCCGTTCCGTCTTCCGTAATCCGGGAGATAACGCCCGAATCCGGAAGGGGATATTCGTCGCGCTCGAGAAGGAGGCGCAACGGCAGCGGCTCCGTCGAGATGCCCGCCAGCACCAGGGCCACCGACCCGTCGGCGGCCCGCCACGCCGACGCCAGGGCCATGGGCACGACCTTCGCGTACTCCTGGACGGCGTCGTGCTGGCCGGCGTAGATGGACAGGCGCGAGATGGGGATCTCCCGCTGCGGCGCGTCGATCGCCGGCGGCCGGAGGAACACGCCGTCCTGCAGATACTTCGCCGCGTCGCGCCGCACCCGCGCCAGCCGCAGGACATAGTCCATCTCCTCGGCTCGTTCGGTCAGGTGTTCGGGCAGGAAGTTGGCGACCGTCGGTTGCTGTCCCCAGACAAAGGCCCGGGCCTGTTCGAGGCGGAACTGGGTCGAGAACTTGCGGTCGAGCGGCGCCAGGGGATGTTCCGGCGCGAACTCCGCCGGCCAGAGGTCGTCGTAGGGCGGCCGCGTCAGAGACGAGTAGTTGCCGTAGTACACCCCGCAATCGTGGTAGACGGCGTGGAAGAAGGGGATGGGTTCCCATTCGCCGGGGGCGGCGTAGCGTTCCATGCTCACCTGGAGGCTGAGCATGGCGTCGAGGTAGGGGAGCCAGGCCTCGCCGCAACCTTCTCCCGAGAGGACCACGGGGCGGACGTCGGCGCACCGGGCGCGGATGTCGCCGGAGAGGGCCTGGAATCCCTGGATCCAGTAGGCGCCGCCGCCGAGGGGATGGCCGTGGGAGGGGTCGTAGCAGGCCAGGCTCGAGCAGGCCTGGTCCATGTAGATCCCCGCCACGCCGAGATCGCGCACGGCTTCCTCGGCCAGGCCGGCGTAGGTGTCGCGCCAGAAAGAGGTGCCCATGCACATAGACGCGCAGGGGGCCTTGTTGAAGGTGTTGTAGACCTCGGGTCGGATGGTTCCGTCGGGCCCCTTCACGGCGTAGCGCGCCGCGCCCCGGCTCTCCCAGCTCTCCGCGGTCATGCCCCACAGCCGCTGGTTCATGTATACGAGGGCGTGGATGCCCCTGGTCCGGGCGTCGGCGACGGCTTCCCGAAAGGCCTCGGCGCCTTCCCGGGGCGGCAGGTACTCGGGGAAGCCCGTGTCGTAGGCGCAGCCGTGTCACCAATGCCAGAACACGCTGACGGGCAGGTCGGCGTGGTCGCGCAGGACCGCCGCGGGGCCCAGCACACCGGGCGAACGGCCGCGGTTCCACACCCAGATGCCCGTGTCGCGCAGCCAGTCGGGGGTGAGGCCCCGCTTCATGCGGCTGTCGCGGACCCAATGCTGGTCCATTGCCCAGGCGCGGTACCGTTCCGCGGCGGTGAACCAGTCGCCTGCGAAGGCGGTCAACAGGGTGTCATAGGGGGGCTCGTAGACATCTTCGACGGAGCCGGCGGGCCGGACGTGGGTCGTTTCGAGTCCCACGGCGTTGTCGCCCAGGCCGAAGGCGGCGTAGAGCTTGCGCTGCGCCGCCGTGTCGTTCGTCGAGAGCATCAGGCCGGGGCCGTCGTCGCCATAGAAGGCCAGGCACTGCATGGAGAGGATGCCCGGATACTCCCATTCCCGGCGACCCGTCGGGGAGAGGAGCCGCCGGGCCTGGTCCGTCCTTTCGCCCATCCACACGGGGACCGCCAGGGTTTCCCGCTCCTGCGGCGCGAGGCCGCCGAGCCGAGGGAAGCGGACCGATTGCAGGGGCAGATCGTTCAGCCCTTCGACGCGGATGCGCCAACGACTGACGGCGTCGTCCGGGTCGAGCGACACGCGGGCCACCACCTTCAGATCCGGCGCCGTGGCCCGGTTGAACTCCGACCAGGTGAGGGTGAGGGTGGGGGAGGGCCCTTCCGGACCCTCCCAGGAGAATTGGCCTGCATCCGCCGGGGACAGGCGTCCGCCGTCCGCCAGCAGGGCGGTCCACAGTTCCGGCGCCGCATCGGCGTCGATGTGGGCGTGGTCGCGGGCCTTGTCGTGGAACGCGACCAGGGCTCCGTTTTCGGAGAAGGCCAGGCGCAGCGCCGCGTTTTCGAGGACGGGCGGCGCCGACTGGGCCTCGGCCCGTCCGATCGCCAGGGACAGCGCGACGACGACGAGCCCCCAGCGGAGCCGGTGGGACGGGGCGCTCATCATGGTTCCGACGTGTCCGATTCGGCGGTCATCTCGTAGGCCGCCTTGCGCATCGCGTCGATGAGCCGCGGTGTGTAGCTTTCAATGGCGTAATACCGCGACTTCAGCTTGTCGAAGGGCGTATGGCCTCCCAGGGGGAACTCGGCCTCTTCGAGTACGGGGTAGTCCAGCTTGCGAAGGGCGTCGAGCATCCCGGGCCAGTGCCAGTTGTTCTCGTACCCGTGGGTCAACTGCCACCGGTCGATTCGGCGAACGAACTCCGGGAAGATCGTCTTGAGATCGCCGCCGGACTCGGCCGCCCGGACGAAGTCGACGAAGGCGGCTCGGGCCTCGAGCATCAGGCACAGGTCCTTGACGAATCGGTTCGGGTCGCCGAAGAGCAGACCCTTGAGCGGGCCCTGGGGCAGCTCGGCGTCGACGAGGGGGCGAAGGGCCCGGGCCTGCTCCCGCATCGCGGCGGGATCGCCTCCGCCGAGGGCCTTCCACCCGGCGTGGATGGCTTCCCCGTGCCCGGGGATGAGGTCGTTGGCGAACTGGGTGTAGTCGGCGTCGGTGAGGGGCAGTCCCTGGGCGCCGCGCGAGAAGGCGAAGGTGTTGGGCAACTGGACGCAGTGAGTCTGAGCATTGCCCATGGCGCCTCGAGCGCTCTTCCGTTTTCCGGCCTCGTACGCGGCGTCGCCGCCGTAGTTGGTGATGGGGAAGGTGGGCTCGCCCTCGATGGAGCCGTAGTTGAAGCTCAGGAACCGCGACTCGAGTCCCACCTTTTCGAGCTGGGGAATGCGCATGTTGGCGCCCGCCAGGCCCCACGGCTCGGGATTGGCCTCTTTCAGCAGCGCCAGCGCCTCCTCGAATTCCGCGTCCACGCCCATGGCGAACTCGCCCGTCTCGTAGTAGCGGGCATAGGCGGGCCAGCCCGCGTGCATCCAGTAGACCAGCTCGATGCCCGGGCGCAGCGTGTCCAGCAGCTTCCGGTGGCGCACCAGCAGGTCGACGAACTCGGCGTTGGTCGAACCCGCATAGCCGCCCGGGTCGCTGTCGATGATGGACAACCCGTCCATTTGCGCCAGGGGGCGGAGGATGGGCTCGCGCGCGGCCATCAGGGCGTCCATCGCCTCCGGGTCGCCGGGGTCCACGCGCCGGTCCGTGTAAAAGAAGTGGCGCTTCTCGAAGGTGACCCGTGCCGCCGCCTCGTCGATGGGGGCCACGTTGGGGCACAGCACGATCCACACCTTCATGTTGAACTCGTTATGAGCCATGTCGATGACCCGGCCGATCTTGGCGAGGTTGGCCTCGTCGCTGGGCGTGGGCGGGTTCGGGACGGTCTCGAGCATGGGCCAGATCTGGACCATGTTGAACCCGAGCTTGTGGAGGGCGTCGAGGTAGCCGTGCCAGTCGTCATCGGTCCAGGTGCGGGCCGCGTAGGGGTGGTTGTACGGCCAGTGCTGGTGGATGTACATACCCACCATGTCTTCGCCCGGCGGAGGCTGGGCGTGGCCGAGCGTGGCCCCGCAGACCGATGACAGAAAGACGGTTCCGATAAGGGTGGATCGCATGGTGTTCTCCCGTGGTTTGTTGCGCGATCAAGCGATATCGAGAAGGGTTCGGACGAATTCGACGTTGCGCCGGAAGTCGGCGTCGCGGTCGCCCGTGGGTATGGCGGTCTCGAGCACGACCCAGCCGCGATAGCCGATGTCGTCGAGCGCCTCCGCCACGGGCTCCATCGCCACTTCGCCCTCGCCCAGGAAATGGCCGCCGTCCTTGAAGTGGATCTGGCACATGCGGTCGCCGAGCTGCCGGATCTCGGCGGGCACGTCGTAGCCTCCGCCCGTCGAGTTCCCCACGTCGTAGTAGACGCGCACGGCGTCGCTCTTCACGCGGTCCAGGATGGCGAGGTTGTCCGCGGCGGAGAGCGTGTTTTCGAGGCCGAGGATCACCCCCGCCGCCTCCGCACGCGGCGCCGCGTCCTTCAGCCGTTCCACCACCGCGTCGACGTCATTCTCCTTGAGTTGGCCTTCGTGGCGCAGGTCGCCGTTGCCGAAAAAGGCGAGCAGGATGATTTTTGCGTCGAGGTCGGCCGCGGCGTCGATGGTTTGCTCGAGCCAGGCGGGACCTCGCGGATCCGTGGCCAGGGGCGTGTTGTTCAGGAATCCCATGGCCAGCGACGACGCCACCAGGCCGGTAGTGGTGAAGGCTTCCTTGTACCGCTGCCGGTAGGCCGGGTCGGCGATGGCGAGGGTGTCGGTCGAATCGCCCGCGGACACTTCGAGGCCGTCGAGCCCTACGGCCCGCGCCACCTCCACGCCTTCCGGTCCCCCGGCCCGGAGCGACCAGTCGCAAGCGCTCAGCCGATACTTCGGGGCCTCCGCGGCACCGGCGCCGCGCGCCCACAGCGCCGCCACGCCGGCGGCTCCCGTCCCCGCTACTCCCGCCAAGAACTGTCTGCGCGTCGTTTGCATGGTCCGCCCTCGCGTTTTCGGTTGTCCCAATCCCGGGCGATTATGCCACGGAAGACCGGCGGACCCAAGCCGGGAGCCAATTCCCCGAAAGCAACCGTCGAATGCGCGTACTGTGGAAGTTCCGCGGGATGTGGGGTATTCTGGGACCGGCGGTTCTGGCGAAAACAGCGAGGGTGACGCTATGACGCAGAGAGCGATTTCGCGACGGGGATTTCTGACGTCGTCGGGGGCGGTGTGGGCGGCCGGGACCTTGGCGCGGTCCGCCTTCGGGGCGAACGATCGAATCGGCGTGGGCCTGATCGGAACGGGCGACCGGTGCCGCGCCCACATCGGGAGCCTCGAACGGCTGCGGGAATCGCACAACGTCGACGTGACCGCCGTGTGCGACGTGTGGCGCGTCAACCGGGAAAACGCGGCGGCGCGGGTGGAATCCATCTTCGGCAAGCGGCCCTTCGAGACCTCCCGCTTCGGCGAGGTGCTCACCCGGGACGACGTGGACGCGGTGATCATCGCCACGCCCGATTTCGCCCACACGCCCATCATGATCGAGGCGCTGAAGGCGGGCAAGGACGTTTACGTCGAGAAGCCCATGTCGCTCACCATCGAGGAGGCGACGGAGGCGCTGGACCTCGCCCGCAGCCATGAACGGATCGTGCAGGTGGGCACGCAACGCCGCAGCGAAGGCCGTTGGAAAGCGGCTCACGACTTCATCGCGTCCGGAGCGCTGGGGCCGGTGAGCCGGATCTCGGCGGGGAACTTCTTCAACCACGCCCGCTGGGCTCGGGCCTACGACGACTGCAAGGAAGAGGACGTGGACTGGGAGGCCTACCTGTTCAACCGGCCGCCGGTGCCCTTCGACCCGCGCCTGCTGCGGCAGTGGCAGTTGTTCCGCATGTGCACCAACGGCATCTCGGGCTTGTGGATGGCCCACCTCATCGACGCGGCCCACATGGTCATGGGATCGACCTACCCCAACAGCGCGGTGGCCCTGGGCGGCATCTACCTGTGGAAAGACGGCCGGGAGCACACCGACGAGTTTCACGCCCTGTTGGACTACCCCGAAGGATACCTGTTCAACTGGGCCATGGGCCTGACCAACAGCGCGGGCACCCATTACACCGTCCACGGGCGCTACGGCACCCTCGACCTCGAGACCTGCGCCTATTCCGGCGACGGAGGCGAGAAAGGCAAGGCGATCGAGCCGGGCAAGCTCGAACCCGGGCCCGACGGCGACCACATGGCGAACTGGCTCGAGTGCATCCGGAGCCGGGAACGCCCCATCGGCGACATCGAGTTCGGACATCAGCACGCCGTCGCCACCATACTGGCGGCCGCGGCCCTGGAATCGGGCCAGCGCATGCGGTACGACCGTGAGAACCGGAGGATGTACGCCGGGTAAGGAGAGGGCGGGACCGGTGAAGTACTACTTCAAGTGTCCCTACTGCGGGAGCGACGAGGACTTTGTAAGGTCCGGCGACGGCCGTTCGGGGCTACGGGGTTGTCTGGTCACGGCCCTGACGTGGCCCGTCACCGCCATGCTTTTCGGCTACGGGGCCCGCGGACCGGTCCAGTGCCGGGAGTGCGGGTATGTCTTCCGCCAGCCGCCGCTGCCCCGGACCTCCGTGTCGCGGCTGGCCGGCGCGGTGGTGGCCGTCGTGCTCGGGTTCTCGACCCTGACCCTGGTCATGCTGCTGATTCCGGAATCCACCTCCGTCGTTCCCGATTACTCGGTGCTGCGGGGGCTTGAAGCGCTCGTGTCGCGCAACCCGCGGGCCATCGTGCTCGGCGTGGGCCCCATGGTGCTGCTGCTCCTGGTCCTGGCGCTCACGGCGTCGGCCTGGTCCAACGGAAAGGCCCATCGAGCCATCCGGCGCGAGTACGAGATACATCCCAAGCCTTTCACGGCATTGCGGAGCCGCGAACCCGGGGCGTCGGCGGAGGAATCAAACGGTCGGGAGCCCGAGACGGACGAGCGGCTTGAAGAGGCCCTTGAGGAGGGAACCGCTCCTTCGGCCGGTGGTGAACGGGAATCCGGCGAAACCTT